>JBNMLW010000068.1:0-5850 GCA_050875025.1 Alphaproteobacteria bacterium | reverse complement strand
CTACTAAGGCAGGTTCGGTAAGATGTACTTGCGGAAGCTCCAGAAACATTTGCAATATCGGATATGCTTGTGTACATAGCGTAACTGCGGCGCCAGGATCTCTAGCCGGAAATATTGTATCTGATGTCTGTACACCGGTGGATAAAGCTGAAAACAGCGGTAGTGTTTCAAACTATGTTCAAGTCTCGTCTACTGACGCTTATAAATTTACTCCGTGCAGCAAATCCTGCCTGCCAAAGTGTTATTATGAAGAGTTGGAAACTTGTTCATTCTGCAGTATATTTAAGACATTTTACAACACTGCCAGCAAAACCGCCCAACACTCTATTGTTACATTTTCCGGTTCAATTGAAAAAGTGGTGATTTTGGGATTTGGAATATGGATTGCTTTGCAGATTTTGGCATTTGTATCAACGCCTGAAGTACGCGATTTTAAGGATTTGGCATCGGCGCTGATTACGCAAAGTTTTGTTGTAATGATAGTGGTGATTATTTTGGAAAACGGCGCCATGGGCTTTTTTAACTATGCGCTTACTCCGGTTTATACCACCGGACAAAATATTGCCCAAGCAATTATCCAGCCGGAGACCGTATATAATAAAGACACCAATGTTGAAGCCTTGAATAAACTGAAAGGCAAAAATATTGATGCCTGCAAAGGCGTAACCGGAATCTATGACCCCAAGGACGGCCAAGGCGCCCTGCCCAAAGCTATGGGCGACAGCATTATCTGCACCATGACGCTGATTCAAAACCGCGTGGCGCAGGTTAAGGCTCTGGGCAACGCTTCAATATGTAAATCTTGGGCAGAAAAGTTTTTTATCATCCCGCACTTGAACTATCTGCTGATTGGAATCGGGCTGTGGGTTGGGGCAATGGTAATGCTGATTGCGGTGCCGTTTATGATGGTTGACGCGGTATTTGAGCTCTCTATTGCCGCCGCGCTGCTGCCGTTTGGCATTGGAGCATACGCCTTTAAGCTGACCCGCGGCTATACCAAAAAGGTTTGGGAGACCTTCCTTAATTCTATGTTCAAATTCGTGTTTATATCTCTGGTATCTCTGATGCTGATAACAGCTTATCAATCGATTATCAGCGGGTCTTTGAACAATGTGCAAGAATTATTCGGTGACAATGCCTCAGCTTCATCATGGACGCTAGTGATAAAGAATCTGCCGTGGTTCTCCACCGACTTTTTGAAACTGGTGTTTGTGATGATTCTGTCTTGGGCGGTGCTCAACTCCGCGCTTGAGTTTGCCGGAGAATTTGCCGGATCTATAAGCAACACCAGCATTGGCTCCTCTATCGGCACCATGGCCGGCTCATTTACCAAATCTGCCGCCACTAAGATTTTGGAACCGACGGCTGAAGCGGCGGCAACGCATATCGGGCATGGAATTAAGGCAGCGGCAGTTGCGCCGGTGCACTTTGCCCGTCGAGCCGCAGTTAATGCCACAGCCAACAAAATTGAACGGAACGGAAAATATGACGCCGCAACCGGCGGATATACCCTGACCACGAAAAAAGGCGAAACCCAAACTGTGGTTACCAATCCGGACGGCAGCAAAACCCTCAGGACATCAAAGGTTAAACAAACCAAGAACGGAGCTGTTACAACAACCAAGGTTAGAAACGGCTTGGTAAGCATCAGCACCTCCACCCAAACCGACAAGGACGGCAATATTATAGCCACTAAAGAACATGTTACGCTCAATAGCTCGGCAGCCGCCAACCTGTTTGACCGCGAGGGCGCGCTGCAGCAAGATTTGGGCAGTATGATGCTGGCAAAAGGCACTACTGAAGCCGACAAGATAAATATTGCCCTGGCCAAAGCGGCGCTGAAACAACGGATGCCGAATGCCAAACAAGACTTTAATAATCATAAATATGTCAGCCAAGAGGCTCTTTATGATACTGAAGGCAAGTTTATTGGATATACCGAGACCCATCAGGACGGCTCCAAGACTACGGTTAAATTTGCTCTGGGCGAGGCTGACGCCAAAGGCCGTAGACGCTTGATGACAACTTTCACCAATGTGGATGCCAAAGGGCGCGGCACAACTCTGGCTTCAGACGGTATTATCAACCAGAAATCTGTCTTTAGAACCGAGGATGGAACAGCCGACGGCAAGATTAATAAGGAAAGCATTAAAACCCATTATTCGCTTGGCGCCAGACTTGATTATCTGAACTCCAATGGCGCTGATAGGCGGGTTGACCGCATGATGGACAGCAGTATGTTCAGCGCCGAAGAGATTAAGGCGGTCAAACTGGATATCAGCAAGGATGATGCTTCCGTAAGAGCAAATATTTACGAATTTGCCAGAAATTATGATTAGCTTAGACAAACGGTTACTCCCCTGTTTTGCGTGATAAAATCAACCGCAAGACAGGGTTGTTGCCGTGTGAATTTGTACACAAATTGTCTTTTTTGTACTAATTTTCTTGATTAATATTTCGGCTCGATTAATATAACTTTCAGAATAATTGTCATATTTTTTTAAGAGGTAATCTGAAATGGAAGAAATTATTTTCCCGAACCAAATCAGAATGTACCGCCGGCTGCGCGGGCGTTCAATGCAGGAGTTGGCCGATCATCTCGGCGTCAGCCTGTCTGCTATCTCAAAGATTGAAAAAGGTTATCGTCGTGTTGATCAGGAACAATTGGTGCGCGTGGCAGAGTTTTTGGATTGCCCGCTGCAGGAATTGTTTGTAAATGAGCAGAACTCTCAGCAGGAGATTGTTCAGGCATGGCGCAGAGAGCAGGAACGCCGCAACAAAATCAATGAAAAATCAGGCCTCAAAACTCTGGGCGCCGGTTTGCGTCAAATCCGCAATGAAAAGAATCTGACTTTGATTGAAGTTGCCGAGAGCGCAGATATGACATTGTCGGTATACCACCGTATTGAGATGGGACAGCGCGAAGTCTCTGACAAAGAATTTAAGAATATTGCCAAAGCTATGAAAATGCCGGCGGAAGAATTGCGCGATGAGATTAAAAGCCTTGATGAAAAAGGCATGCTGGAAGAGATTATTCAGCGCAATGATGCCAAATATAAGCTGCTTTCCAACCCGCGCGGCGCCATTGCCTCTTTTGGCAATGCCTCTCCCGACGGCATGAAAATCTCCGTATTCGGTTATGCCGGCAAAAACGGAAACATTATTATTGACTTTGAAGAAGAAGTCAAAAAGGTTCAGCGTCCGGTTTCTCTTTATAACAAAAAAGACGCATACGCCGTTAACCTTTGCACCCGCCGTTTGGGATCATTGTTGCCGACACGCTCTATTTTGTTTGTTGATCCGCAAGAAGTTGTCAGCGTCGGAGATATTGCAATACACTTTATCAGCGAAGAAGAGGCCGAAGTTATTTCTATCAGAGAAGATGACAACGGGCAACTCTATGGAATCCGCTGGAATCCGGAAGAAAAAATTGAGCTGGGCAACAATGACCTGCCCAATGTTCACAAGGTTGTGTTCATCAGCCTGTAGCAAGAGCCTCGATTTATGCAAAACCGCCTGAAAACAGGCGGTTTTTTTGTTGTTTTGTTAACTCTAAATTTACGAGATATAGCGTAGTCTTGGTAGTATGGATAAGGTATAACCTGAGATTCGCAATATGGAATTGGACAAGACATCTGAAGCGCGCCGTAAAGCTCAGCGAAACGGAGAAGAAGACCCCGTTGTCGTTGCGCAGCGTTTTTTAAATATCTACCGCCAATTGCATATTTTCACGCCGGAGAAAAAAGAGGCCTTCAACAAAATGCTGCTGGAGCTGTCTCCGCAAATCCGCGGGCTGTTCGGACAGCTGCCGGGCGGAGCAATGCTGCAGGATTATGTTGATGAGCTGGCCGAGAAACAGGGCATTGAGAAATCATCCGCCGCCAGCAGTTCTGCCGATATTGCCGATGATGACGTAAAACAAGCCAAGATTTTGGCCACTGCCCTGGCAGAAGCTCAAGTACAGGCTACTGCCAAAATGCAGGAAATGGGCGCTGCGCCGATTGCCGCGCCGCTGAATATTGCGCCCGGTACTGCCGGAACCACCGCCAAACTGGCTATGGATAAAGACTTTGCGCAAGAGTTTTCGACCGTGCTGGCCAACGCCATGCAGAAAAATTCCGTTAATCAGGAAAATGAAATAAAAAGTATTATCAACACTTTGGGACGTACCCAATTGGAGATAATCAAGGTTCTGCAGACCGAAAACACCGAACACCGCGAAGAAATGAAAAAAATTTCGCAAATGATGCAGCAGGCGCAGGAACAGGCAGACAGCGCCAAACCGCAAGCCAATGCCGCCATTAGAGCAGAGACCAAACAGCTTATCCGTATTCTGCTGGAAGGGCAAAAGCAGCTGGCTGAACGGCTCACCAAAGTAGAAAATAAGCCGGCATCTGAAAATGCTGTTTTCCCTGAAGATAAAATGGCCGAAATGATGACCCGCAGCGAACGCAACTTCGGGCTGATGATTAAGGCATTTAACGAACGGCAAAAAAATGACACGCTGGAGATTGCCCGCTTGATTAATGAATCGCAGCAGAATCTGGTGCAGATGATGGTGCAGAACAATACGCTTAACCAAAATTCCGGCAATACTACCGCCGCCAACAACAACGCCAACAATATTCAGATTAATACTTCCGATTATTCCGGCGTGCTGAACAAAATTGCCGAAAGCCTCGGCAATCTGCAAACTTCAGCCGCGGGCAGAGCTACCCCGGCGGCCAATATCCAGGTCTCGTTTCCGGAACAGGCTTTGAGCAAAATTATCAAAACCCAATCGCAAATTTATCAGGATATTGCCCGACAGCAAACCAAAGAATTATCTGAACTGATAACATCAGCGCTTAAAGAATCGCAAAAATCTTCAACGCAAAGTCTTATTGCCGCGCTCAAGGCTAATCCGGCAGTTATCAATTATACCGCACCGATTGCAGCAGCGCCTGAAAAACAGGTACCGCCTCATATTCCGCAATACAGCGAAGATGAAGGCTTTGCGCTTTCACAAAATGATGACGGCGAAAATAATCAGACTTATCCGATAAACCTGTTTGACGAGGAACCTCAGCCGACTGAAGAAACATCGGCAACAGATGGTATTGCAGCGGATGAAGATGATAGCAAGATTAGTGAAGCTGCGGCGGTTGATGAACTTGAAAAGCCGAAAAAGAAGAAAAGAAAAAAGAAAAAGAAAAAATCAACAGACGAGGCGGCAAGCATTGACGAGCTTTTAGGAACAGACGCCGACAATAATATTGCTCCGGCTCCGCTGCCGGAAGAAAATGACAGCACCGCTGATGTGTTGGCCGATGTTATCGGTACTCCGGAACCGACTACGGATGTTGAGCCGGAGCCGGAACCCGTGCTCGCGTCAGAACCGGAGCCAGCACCCGCACCTGAACCGGAACCAGAGCCAGAACCGGAATCCGCATCTGAACCGGAACCGCTGCCGGTGGAAGAAGAAAAGCCGGCTGAAGAGCCCCCGGCGGTTGCAACCACGCCAACCAATATCTGGCAGGATGACGAGCTGGACGAGCTGCAAAATGACATTACGGAAGCTGACAAATGTGTAAGCATGGCAGATATTGACACCGCTGACGACTGGGGATTTTCAACCGCTCCGGCAAAATCAGAAGAGGCGCCGGCTGCCGATGCTCAACCTGAAGACAACAGCGGAGATTGGGAATGGGTTTATGAAGAAGATCCACCCCAGACAGAAGCCGCGGACAATGCCGGCGAAGGCACTGATTGGGAATGGGAATATGTGCCGGAAGACGAGGCGCCGGAAAACATCTCTTTCCACCATGATAATCTGGCACCGCTTTCGGATAAAAATCCTATTTGCAGCGG
>JBNMLW010000067.1:0-5875 GCA_050875025.1 Alphaproteobacteria bacterium | reverse complement strand
TTTGTGGATTTTGCCACCGGCCCTCTCACCTACCACCGCTTGCCGCAGATTTTGGAGCAGGTTTCCCGCAAACGCGGCATTACCCTTATAGACACCGAATTTCCGGTTGAATCCAAGTTTGACCACCTTCCTCCCAATACATCTATGGGCGGATGCTCCTTTTTAGCCATTCAGGAAGGCTGCAACAATTTCTGCACCTATTGTGTAGTGCCTTATACCCGCGGAGTTGAAACCTCCCGCAATATTGAAGATATTGTTGCCGAGGCCAAAACTCTGGTTGCCGGTGGTTCGGTAGAAATTAACCTTTTGGGACAAAACGTAAATTCATTTCACGGGCTTGATAAAAACGGCAAAGAACGCAATCTGGCCTATTTGCTGCGCTGCCTTAATGAAATCGACGGTTTGGAGCGGATTCGCTACACCACTTCTTATCCGGCTGATGTTGATGATGACCTGATTGCCTGCCACCGCGACCTCAAAAAGCTTATGCCTTATCTGCATTTGCCGGTGCAGTCCGGTTCTGACAAAATTCTCAAGGCCATGAACCGCCGCCACACCCGCGGCCAATATCTGGAAATTATTGACAAGCTTAAAAATGCCAACCCTGAGCTTGGCTTTTCTTCTGACTTTATTGTCGGCTTCCCCGGCGAAACCGATGAAGATTTTGAACAAACCATGGATATTGTCCGTCAGGTTGGTTTTATTCAGGCCTTTTCATTCAAATACTCCCGCCGTGCCGGCACTCCCGCCGCGCTTATGCCCAATCAGGTGGAAGAAAAAGTCAAAAAAGAACGTTTGGAAGCGCTCCAACAGCTTTTATTTTCGTATCAATTAAAGTTTAATAAAGAAAGTGTTGGTAAACTGATGCCGGTTTTGTTCGATATCAAGGGTCGCCACAAGGACGAGCTCATCGGCCGCACCCCGTGGATGCAGAACCTTCATGCCGAACTCGGCAAAGAATACCAAAACCGCATTGTCAACATCAAAGTAACCGGCGCCACGGTAAATTCGTTGTCCGGCATTATTGAAGGAAAATAAACATGGCAGAAATTAATTTTGAATTATTCAACAACAACCTTGTTCAGCAGTTGGTTGGCCCGCAAGACAACAATCTGCGCCTGATTGAAAAGATTTTGGGCGTAGAAATCGGCTCTTTCGGCAATCAAATGAACATCAAAGGTTCTGCCGAAGCCATTGAACAAGCCAAAACCGCTATTGATGTGCTGTACAACAAAGTAAGCAAAGGCATCACTATTAATGAAGAAGAAGTCAAAGCCGCTATCCGCATTTCCGGCGGCGAGACCGATTCTGCCACAGCGCAGGATTTGAGCAACATTGTTCTCAAAACCAAAAAACGCCATATTTACCCGCGTTCTGCCACTCAGGCTCAGTATATCCAAGAGATGATGAAAAATGAGCTGGTATTCGGCTTAGGGCCTGCCGGTACCGGTAAAACTTATCTGGCGGTCGCTCTGGCGGTTTCCATGATGTTGGAAGGGCGCATTGACAAGATTATCCTTTCTCGTCCGGCAGTAGAGGCCGGAGAAAACTTGGGCTTTCTCCCCGGCGACCTGAAAGAAAAGGTAGACCCCTATCTGCGTCCGCTCTATGATGCTCTGTATGAGATGCTGCCGGCAGAACAAGTTGACAAGAAGATTGCCTTAGGCGAGATTGAAATTGCCCCGTTGGCCTTCATGCGCGGCCGCACATTGTCCAATGCTTTTGTGATTTTGGACGAGGCACAAAACACCACCCCGATGCAGATGAAGATGTTTTTGACCCGTTTGGGTGAAAACTCCCGCATGGTTGTTAACGGCGACCTCAGCCAGGTTGACTTGCCGCGCGGCACTGTTTCCGGCCTGCGCGATGCCCTGGAGGTTCTGAACGGCACTCCCAATATCAGCTCTGTCCGCTTCAGCGCCGCTGACGTTGTCCGCCACGGATTGGTAGCCAAAATCGTAAAAGCCTATGAAGAAAGAAGCAAAAAAGAATATGGTGATGAATAAACCGCTGTTAAGCATAGTTCTGGACGATTCGCGTTGGGAGCAAGAGCTCCCGATTGCCGAAGATTTAGCCAACAAAGCTTTTGATGCCACAATTGACTTTGTCAGCCGCACCGAGCCGTCTGACCTCACTCGCGCCAAACTTCCGATATCGGTTAATTTATCCTTGAGCAATGATGAAACCGTCCATCTACTCAATAAAGAGTTCCGCGGCATGGATAAGCCGACCAACGTATTGTCTTTTGCCAATGTTGATGATCCGGAATTTGACTACGCGCCCGACGGCACCGAACATTTGGAAATCGGCGATATCATCATTGCCCTTGAGACCCTAAAGCGCGAAGCGGAAGAAAAGCATATTTTGCTTGATGACCACTTTTGCCACCTTCTGATTCACGGCCTGTTGCACCTGCTCGGTTATGATCATCAGGATGATGATGAGGCCGAACACATGGAAGGTTTTGAAGTACAGATTTTGCAAATGCTTGGCATCAAAAACCCCTATGAAGAATAGGCTGATATGTTCAAAGCAATTGGCGATAAACTTTTGCGCAATCCCCGCTTAACCTGCTTTTTAAGCGGATGGTTGGCTGTTGCCGCTCTACCGCCGTTCAATATCTTTCCGGCTCTGTTTGTCAGCTTTTCGGTTTTGCTGCTGCTCATTAACAATTCCGCCTCTCCGGCACAAGCCTTCAAACGCGGCTACTTTTTCGGATTTGCCTATTTTGCTTTTGGGTTGAGCTGGATAATTCATGCCCTGTTGCTTGATGCCGCCGCTTTTTGGTGGCTGATACCGATAGTATTTCTCGCATCAGGATTATTTTTCGGGCTTTTTATCGCTTTGCCGGCTTGCCTTTGCCGTTTTTTCAAAACACCTTTTGCCCGCTGGCTTGCCTTTGCCGCCCTGATGACCGTTTTTGAATGGATACGCGCATTTTTTCTGACAGGTTTTCCGTGGAATCTGTTTGGAACCACCCTTGTTTTCAGCAATACGCTTATTCAAGCCGCCTCCTTTGGCGGGGTATATTTACTCTCGCTTGCCGTTATCCTTGCCGGCAGCACGCCTTTTTTATGGCTCCGCGGATATCGTTTTGCGGCTTTGGCTGTTTTCACTTCCATTGCGGCGCTGTTCTGGGGATTCGGCGCTTATCAAATCAATGCCCACCCTTATCAGGCTTCTGATACAACAATTCGGGTTGTCCAACCCGCCATTCCGCAAACGCTCAAATGGAATCCGGCAGTTCTGCAAGACAATTTGGATCGGCATATCAAAATGTCACAGCTTCCGGGATTTGAAAACGCAGATTTTGTTATCTGGAGTGAAACCGCCTTTCCTTATGCCTTAGAATTTGATACCTACCACCGCGGACAACTGCAATACGCCATTCCGCCGCATGGCAGCCTCATCACCGGCGCTCTCCGTTATGAACCGGTTGGCAGCGGTGACTACAATGTCTACAATTCCCTGTTTGTGCTTAATCATAAAAACGAAATTACCGCGTCTTATGACAAGACTCATTTAGTGCCGTTCGGCGAATATATCCCGCTGCGCCGATACCTGCCGGAATGGATAAAACCGGTTGCCAATACCATCGGCACATTTTCAATCGGCAGCGGAGCAAAAGTCATAAAATCAGACCCGGCTCCGTCTTTTGGCGGATTGATTTGCTATGAAGTAATATTTCCTCATCAAATTCTGAACCCCAACAACAAACCGCATTGGATTGTAAATCTGACCAACGACGGCTGGTATGGCAACTCCGCCGGTCCCTGGCAGCATCTGGCCTCCGCAAGATTGCGCGCTGTAGAAGAAGGCATCACCATTGTTCGAGCCGCCGGCAGCGGTATTTCTGCCCTGATTGCTCCCACCGGAGAGATTATTGCGCAAATCCCGTTGCAAAAAAGCGGCATTATTGATGTCAAGCTACCCCGGCAAACTGATTTTTCCACAATCTATGGTAGATACGGCAACCTTATCCCCCTAGGTATATGCCTGCTTTTAATTGCTTTTGCTTTGTGCCATTCCCGCTTATTTTCGGATTCCCGACAACAATATTCAACAAATACAAAAGCCTAATATAAAATGTTATATAAAAAATCTATTGACGATTTTGTAACAAAACTTTATGAATATAATAATTAAACTAAATATGGAGAAAATTTGAAAATGATTCACGAGATAAACAAAAGATCCAGCCGCGGGCGCACTCCTCAAGGAGAACCGAATCCGATTGACGTACATGTTGGCAATCGCATCCGCCTCAGAAGAACTTTGCTGGGGCTCAGCCAGGAAAAACTGGCCTCCATGCTTGGGCTCACTTTTCAACAGGTTCAAAAATACGAACGCGGCATGAACCGTGTCGGCGCCAGCCGTCTGTGGGATATCAGCAAGGTCTTGGAAGCTCCGATAAACTTCTTTTACGAAGATATGGACAAATCCGTAGCCAGCCAGTCTCCGCGTATGTTCAGCATTCCTGATGCCGCCAATAATCCGGAATTTTTGGAAGAAGAGGCTGAGGTATTCAATGCCGACCCCATGCAGCGGCAAGAGACTATTGAGCTGGTAAAAGCTTATTACAAGATTCCCAACCGCAAAGCGGCTCGCCATCTGTATGATTTGATTATCGCCATGTCAAAAACCAATTATAACAATTCCTCAGAAAACGACGATAACAAATAAATTTATCTTATTTTGCAGAAAAAGCTGGCTTTTTGCCGGCTTTTTTTTATTATATAAAAAAATTTAACTCGAGGATTAGATGTCTGCAACCGAAACAAACTTTATTCCGTCGGCTGATGAACCGAAATTTTTCGGACGCCGCACCGGGCGCCGGATCCGCAAAGCCAAAACCTCTTTGCTGGAAACCTTTTTGCCAAAAGTGCAAATAAATCAAAACACTGTATTTAAAAAAGAATCATTATTCGGGCTGCCGGTCAAATCGGTTTGTTTGGAAATCGGATTCGGCAACGGCGAACACCTTGCCGGACAAGCTTTAGCTAACCCGGAAACCGGATTTATCGGCGCCGAGGTTTTCAAAAACGGCGTCGCCAATCTGCTCAGCCTGATTACCGGCGTCAAAAAGGCCGATGAATTGCCTGAGCATATAACTCTTACTGCCGGCCGCACCGACAATATTCGCGTTTATGATGACGATATCCGCCTGCTGTTTGCCAAACTGCCGGATAATTTTTTAGACAAGGTTTTTCTGTTGTTTCCTGATCCCTGGCCCAAAAAGCGCCATGCTTCCCGCCGATTCGTCAACCCTGAGAATCTCAAAGAAATTGCCCGTATTCTCAAACCCGGCGGACTGTTTCGCATTGCCACCGATCATCCGATATACAAAAGCTGGGCTCTGCGCCAAATGCACGCCTGCCCTGATTTTGTCTGGACTGCAACTTGCGGCGCTGATTGGAAAAATCCGCCTGCCGATTGGGTAGAAACCAAATACCAGCGCAAAGCCCTGCGAGAAGGGCGCCGTCCGGTATTTTTGAACTACAAACGACTTTAAATATTTTAACCGAATGTTATATTAGAGCAAAAAGGAGCCGGAAATGAAAAAAGCAATTAAATCCCCCTACAGCCCTGTTTTATACCTGATAGCCGTTGTCGCCTCTCTGGGCGGCTTGCTTTCCGGCTTTGATATGGGCGTAATCTCCGGCGCTTTGCTGTTTATTAATCAAACCTGGAGCATGACTCCGCTGGAGCAAGGCTGGCTGGTCAGCTCGGCTATTGCCGGTTCGGTAATCGGCGCCGCCGCCAACGGATACCTTGCCGATATTTACGGACGCAAAAAAATTATTGTCGCCACCGCTATAATCTTTGTGGTCGGCTCCTTATTTTGCGCCTATGCCCAAAGTGCCTCACAGCTGAT
>JBNMLW010000066.1:0-5876 GCA_050875025.1 Alphaproteobacteria bacterium | reverse complement strand
CCTGCCGGAAACCATTTTGCTCTCGGCTTATCACAAGCCGTTTGAGAAAACCGCTTTTACCGGATCGGTTCGTTTCACTCGTTGGGGCGATTCGTTTGAAAAATTCTCCATGACATCAACTGCAACCAAAAGGGCTGGATATCCGCCTGTAAAATACAACTGGAAAGACAGCTGGACTATTTCCGCCGGTACGGAACATTATCTGAATGATAATTGGACTTTGCGCTTTGGTACCGCTTTGGATCAATCTCCGTCGCGTGATAACCGTTATCGTACTCACCGTATTCCGGATTCTGATCGTATCTGGATTTCTGCCGGCTTGAGCTACACTTACAACAATATGCAGTTTGATTTGGGCTACGCTCACTTGTTTATGAAAAAATCTTTTATTCGTGAAAGTGGGAACCCTGCCTATAATGATCACTCCAGCAAATACGAGGCATACAGCAATATGTATGGCTTAGGCTTCCAATACAATTTCTAGCAAAATTGTTATTCTTCACACAAGGCAAACCCCGTTTGGAATATTCCGGCGGGGTTTTTGCTGTTGATTTTGGGTATGATTTGCGTATAGTAGGGGCAGGAGTAAAACCAATGGAATTTAAGACTAATGTAATGCGCGTGCTCGACAAGCACAAAATCCCCTATAATCATTATTGCTATTTGGGCACCGGCGCCACCAGCGGCATAGAGATTGCCGCCGCTTTGGGGCAAGATCCGGCGCATGTCTTCAAAACATTGGTAACCGTCAGCAAATCGCGGCATTTTTATGTCTTTATGTTGCCGGTTGCTCAGGAGCTGGACTTGAAAAAAGCCGCCGCCGCGGTGGGTGAAAAGGCCTTGGATATGCTCCCGCAAAAAGAACTTTTGCCGCTCACCGGATATGTTCACGGCGGTTGTTCACCCGTGGGTATGAAAAAGTTTTTTACCACCACCATAGACCAAAGCGCGGCAGATTTCGCCACCATTATTTTCAGCGCCGGCAAAGTCGGCTATCAGGTTGAATTGGCTTATTCTGCTCTTGCCGGTATAATCCCCTGCCAACTGGCCGATATTACCATGTAATCAGTCTTTGCGTTCAATTTTGGCGCAAAATATATTTTCTGGATTGGCAAAAGTCAGATTGCAAGTATAAAAATCGGCAATGCATTTAACGATAGAAAGTCCGATTCCGTTGCCTTTTTCATTTTGACCGGCCACGCGAAAAAAGCGCTGTCCAAGTTTGAGCAAATCTTGTGGTTTTATTTGTACGTCGGTGTTACGCACTTCAATATAGCTATTACCTATATTAATCACAATTTTTGCCTCTTGCGGACTGTATTTTATGGCGTTGTCCAGTAGGTTGCGCAACATAAGCTCCACCAAAACCGGATTCCCCTCGGCAAACGGACCCTGACCATTTTCGGAGATTTGCAGAGATAGTTTTTTTGCCGCAATATCATAACGATATTCATCAGTCAACTGCTCGCATAAAAATTTCCAATTCAGCGATTCTGCAACAATTTGTCCGGTCTGAATAGAGGTTTCCAGTCTGGACAAGGCCAAAAGTTGTTCTACCAGTCTGGTTGAACGATTAATTCCTTGTTCCAATTTATCGAGAGTAACACCAAGTGTTTTGGGGTCATCAGCAGAGAGCTTGGCAACATCAAGCTGAACTTTTAAGGCGGTAAGCGGAGTTCTCAGTTCATGCGCCGCGTCAGAGATAAAACGCCGTTCACGCTGCAAAACCGCATTAACCTTTTCCAACAGTTGATTCATTGCGTTAGTGAGCGGTTTTATTTCCGAGGGAATATTTTGATCGGCAATCGGGCTCAAGTCATCATCTTTGCGCACAGCAATGTCTTTGGCTAAGCGCCGCAACGGCAAAAACTCCCGACTTATTATTCCGATTACGGACAACAACAAAATAACCAAACCGATTGCCCACGGAGTCAAAAATTCTTCCAGCATATCCCAAGCCATATCGTCACGATATTCAATTTCCTGTCCAACCGCAATTCTAAATTTTCCGTCTGCTGATTTGATCCAGATTATTCGCCAATCTTCGCCGTCGACCCGTTGTTTAACAAAACTGCCGCTTATGTCCTGATAAGCAAAATCTTTACCGTTTTCGTCATCGTGAAAAACCTTGCGGCCGCTGGAGTCAAAGACGGCAAAACCGATTGCCTCGTCTTCATCATCGGCACCTTGAATGTCCTCAAGCAAGTTATCGGTCTTCTTTTGAATATCTTTATCAATTCGATTCCAATTAGTGCCAGCCAGTTGCCGCGCCATGGCCATTTGATAGGTGTCAAAAAATTCATCAATTTTTTCTTTGGTTTCTGTCCACGCCAAAACTCCTGCGCAGCCCCAAACCGCGCAGGATACAATCACAAAAAACAATATCAAACGGAGGCGCAAGCTGAGTTTTTTCATTTATCCTCCATCATGTAGCCGAGTTTGTTTACGGTTTTTATAATATCTTTGCCCAGTTTTTTGCGCAAATGGTGCACATGCACTTCTATGGCGTTGCTGGAAACATCTTCATCCCAAGAATAAAGTTTTTGCTCTAATACTTCCCTGCTCATCACACGGTTGCGATTGTGGAGCAAAAGCTCCAATAGGGCAGTTTCTTTTGGCGCTAAGGCAATCTCTTTGCCGTCAAGCAATGTCTGTTTGTTGTGGGGATTAAAACTCAAATTGCGATATTTAATCAGTTCTCCGGTTTCTCCGCCGCGTCGTCGAATAAGGGCGTTTAGTCTGGCGGCAACTTCCGCCAAAGAAAAAGGTTTGCCCAAATAGTCGTCCGCGCCGAGGTTAAGCCCTTTAATCCTTTCATCAACCTCGCCGCGCGCCGTCAAAATCAGCACCGGTTCTTTGTGCCCAAGGGCTCGCCAACTTTGCAAAATATCCAGTCCGTCAATCTCCGGCAGTGTCAAATCGAGGACAACCGCATCATACGGCGATTGCAGCAAGGCTTCTTTGCCATCTTCGCCATTATCAAACCAATCGGTGCTAAAACCTGATTTATCAAGTCCGGCTTTTAGTCCGTCGCCGATTAACGGGTCGTCCTCAATTATCAATATACGCATTTTGCGTCCTTATCTTATTTTTTCAGTTCGATATGATCGACATCAATTTCGGTAGAAAACATTTCTTTGTCAACTTCACCTTTGATTGTTACCATATCTTGCGGCTTCACGTCAAGCCCGCGCCAATCCTCATCGTCAATTTCCACGGTTACGCTGCCGGTAGCATCTTTAAACAAATATTTCTCATGGCCAAGGCTTTTTTCAATTTGCCCATTCAGCACCACTGCAGTGTCGTCTTTCATCTGCAAAGCTTCAGCAACAGTTACCGGAGCTGGAGCTGGTCCCTGAAAAGCAGCAAATGCTCCGGATGAAAAAGTAACCGCCAAAGTCAAAACAGAAGTAGAAAGAAGCTTGTTCATATTATTTCTCCTAAAAATAAAAAGTTTGTGTTCGTTTACAAGTTTAGAAAAACATTTTCAACTTAAGAAACGCTTAAGGCTTTAATTTTTTATTTTAGAATTTATTTTTAAGGCAGGGAGGGCTGAAATATGAAAAATTTTCTGGTATTTCTACTGTTTTTATTTTTTCCGATGTTGGGCGGCAAAATCTCCGCGGTGATTGCCGGAGATATGTTCGGAGCCTATAATATTCTGGTGTTGCCGCCATACAGCCCGCTGCCGGAGGCTTTTCCAGTAGCCTGGGCAATTATTTATTTACTTATGGGGTTTGGGGCTTGGGCGGTTTATCAAAGTGCTCTTTATAAAGAGCGCAATCCTGCTTACTATCTGTTGCCGTTTTCTGTTCAGCTAATTATTAATTTTGCTTGGACCCCGATATTCTTTGGTATGGCGGCCTATTGGAGCGGTGCTTGGTTGGCCTTGTTGCTTTTTTATGCCGTGATTTGGATGATTGTGCGCTTTTATGCAATCAACCGCGCCGCCGCTTATTTGCAATTGCCTTATTTGCTTTGGTGTGCCTATGCCGCATATCTGAGCTTTGGCATCGCGGTTCTTAATTAGGGTATTAAATTTTTTAATCTGTACTATCAATAATTTTTATTGTACGATTAGCGCCATATTAAAAAAAAGGGATTTGATATGAGCGCAGAAACCAACATTTTTATAATATGGCAAAACGGCCGGTATCTGGAGCGGGATATTATTGCCGATATCAGCTCCAAATTTGAGTTGCAGCAGATTTTTGAACTAAGCTGGCCAAAGAGCGATTTTCATTATAATTTAGCCAAGTTTTATGGCAAGAGCCTGCCCAAAGGCTGCAAAAAAGAAAAAGAATGCGGCTGCGGCGATTTTTTGGTTGTGGTTGTGCGCGACCATCATCCGCAGTATGAAGGCGGCAAAAACAAAAATATGAAAGATGCCAAAGCATTATACCGCCGGATGTATAACGGGCAAAATTTTCTGCACTGCAGCGATACCCAACAAGAGGGGCTGGATAATCTGGCATATCTTACCGGTCTCAAGCCGGAAGATGTTGCTGCAGAATACGGCAGCTATCACGGCGCATATATCAAACTGGCTCACCAGCCGCATGCTGAGGTGCGCAAACTCTCCGACAAACTTTGGGAGGCGGTAATAAGCCTCTATCGCCGGCTGCTTAAGGCTGAATAACAAAATATTGGATATAGATAAATGCGGTTGCCGCCAAAACAGTAACCAGCATTACCGGCACCGACCATTTCATAAATCCCAAAAAGCTTATCGGCTGCCCTTGGCGCGCGGCCATTCCGGCAACAATCACGTTAGCCGAGGCGCCGATAAGGGTTGCGTTGCCGCCAAAGCAGGCGCCGATTGACAATGCCCACCAAACCGGCATCATTGCCTCGCGTCCGCCCAAGGCCTCTTCCATAGATTTAAGCATCGGAATCATGGTCGCCACAAACGGAATATTGTCGATTGCGCCTGATACCAGTGCCGATACCCATACAATCAACAAGCTGGCTTTGCTGACGCTGCCCTCTGTCAGGGCTACAAATTTGTGTCCGAGCAGAGAGAGCACGCCGGTGACTTCCAACCCGTGCACAATCACGAATAATCCGGCAAAGAAGAAGATTGTTGTCCAGTCTACCACGGAGAAAATTTGTTCTACTTTGTGTTCGCGTTCATCATGCGGATTGCCGAAAGTATAGAGCAGGAGCAGGGTTGCCGCGCCGGCCATGGCAATAGTGCCGTTGGCAATATGGAAGTGCTCCGCGGCAATAAATCCGCCAATCACCAAAGCCAGCACCGTCAAAGATTTTATCAGCAGTGAACGGTCTTTGATACTTTCACTTTCGCGCAGCTGCATAATCTTGTCGCGGCGCTGTGCGGTAGAAACCAAGCGGCGCCCAAAAAAGAAGTCGAATATCGCCACCACCAGCAGCATACACAAAATCACAATCGGCGTCAGCTCTTTCAAAAAGTCCATAAAAGACAGGTCGAGTGCCGAGCCGATAAGGATATTCGGCGGGTCGCCGATGAGGGTTGCGGTACCGCCTATATTAGAGGCAAAAATTTCTACTAACAGATACGGATAAACCGGCACGCCAAGTTTTTTGGTGATTTGGAAAGTCACCGGCACAATCAGCAAAACCGTAGTCACGTTGTCCAAAAAAGCCGAGAAAAATGCCGTAACCACGGCCAAAACCACCAAAATTCCCCGCGGATTGGCGTGTACTTTTTTGGCTGCCCATATTGCCACAAATTGAAAGATGCCGGTTTTTTCGCATATACCAACAATCATCATCATACCGATTAACAAAGCCAGAGTATTAAAATCTATACCTAAAAACGCCTGTTGCTGAGTGAGAATACCGGCAAATATCATGATTGATGCGCCTAACAGCGCTACTACCGCGCGGTTCAGCTT
>JBNMLW010000065.1:0-5958 GCA_050875025.1 Alphaproteobacteria bacterium | reverse complement strand
TGCGGGATTCAAACGTGCCGGTTTTGCCCTTGAACATAAACATAAAGGCACGGGTAATTGACTTAACGGTGTGTTCATCATAGCCGCTTCTTTTGAGGCCGATTACATTCAGGCCGCGCAGTTTGCCGCGATCACCGGTAACAATAGCAAACGGAATAACATCACGATCAACGCCGGTCATACCGCCGATCATGGTCTTGCGGCCGATGCGGCAGAACTGATGAACCGCGGAGTTTCCGCCCAAAATTACGCCGTCTCCCAAACGAACGTGGCCGGCAATAACCGCATTGTTGGTCATAATAACATTATTGCCGACAACACAGTCATGAGCAATATGGGAGTTAATCATAAACATGCCGTCATCACCGACTTTGGTAATCAGTTTTTCGGGAGTTTCGCCGGCAATCGGATTTTGCCCTTTGGGCGTGCCGCAGTGCATGGTAACATTTTCTCTGATAACATTGCGTTTGCCGATTACCAATTTGGCATCAGGCTGAAATTCATTGCCGTGATCCTGCGGACCGCCGCCCAAAACCGCGCCGGGGAACACAACTGTGCCCTCGCCGATGGTGGTATCGCCCATAATGGTAACCCGCCCCAGCAAGCGGACATTTTCGCCGATTTTGGCCTTGGATGAAATCCAGCACAAAGGCCCGATTTCGGCACTATCGGCAATCTGTGCGCCGTTTTCTATAATTGCGGAAGGATGAATTTTAGCCATAGTCTTATTCCTTAAAACAGTTGAATGATGCAACTAAATTAAAAAATTTTTCGATTGATGTAAAAACACATAATATTTCTGCACTGTAATAAAAAAGCCGCTCATCAGAGCGGCTTTTTTCTATCCGATAATCATGGCTGTAAATTCGGCCTCAGAAACGACTTGCCCGTCAACCATATTCTGCCCCTTAAAGACATATACGTTGCGGCGTTCCTTAATCTTTTCGACGTGCATTATGAGCTGGTCGCCGGGTTTTACCGGTTTGCGGAATTTGACGCCGTCAATTGACATAAACAGCACGCTCTTTTTGCCATCCTGATAATCAGGCACGGCAGAAATCACCAGAGCGCCGGCTGTCTGAGCCATGGCCTCAATCTGCAGCACGCCGGGCATAACCGGATTGCCGGGGAAGTGTCCCTGGAAGAACTCCTCGTTCATGGTTACATTTTTGAGCCCGACGCCTTTTTCACCGGGGACTTCAACTTCCAACCGATCTATCAGCAAAAACGGATAGCGGTGCGGAAGCATGTGCATAATTTCTTCAACAGTATAAATTTTATTCTCAGACATAAATTTCCTCTTTGCTACTTTTTTACGGCCTTTTGAACAAATGAAACCTGACGCATAAAATCTTTGATGGGCACGGCCGGATATCCCATCAGCACGGCTCCAGGTTCAACATCGCGCATAATGCCTGATTGAGCGCCAATTTGCGCGCCGGTTCCAATCTTGATATGATCGGCAATTCCGACCTGGCCACCACAGACAACATAGTCACCAAATTCACAGCTGCCGGCGATACCAGTCTGAGAGACCAAAATACAGCCGCGGCCGAGGGAGTTATTATGCGCAAGCATTACTAAGTCATCAATACGGCAACCGTCGCCAATTACCGTATCATCAAGAGCACCGCGGTCTATACAAGTATTGGCGCCAATCTCGACATCATTGCCGATGATTACCCGCCCCAACTGCGGTATTCTCTTGTGTCGTCCGGCAATCATCATAAACCCGAAACCGTCCCAGCCGATACGGGCGCCGCCATAAATATAGCAGTTGCTGCCCATCAGGCAATGCATAATGTTGGCATGACTGCCGATGCGGCAGTTGTCCCCGATTACGCAGTCATGGTCAATTACGGCATGAGGTTCAATGATGCATCCCGAACCGATTTTTACATTTTCGCCAATCACGGCATAATCGCCGATATAGCAATTTTCTCCGATGGTTGCAGATTTAGCGATAACTGCGGTCGGTTTGACTTCAGCCGCAGGCAAAATCTCGGAATAAAGGGCATAATTGAGTTTTACAAAGCCCAAATGCGGATTGTCCGATATCAGTTTGATTACATTCGGAGCAACAAAGTCCGCCAGTTCTGCCGTAGTAACACAGGCAGTAGCCTTAATCTCGGCACCGGCGGCTTTTTTCTTCTTATCGAAGAAGAAGCAGATATCCCCCTCTCCGGCTTTATTCAGCGTGGCCAGTTCTTTAATCTCTACTCCGGCTTTGTCGGCATCAACCAATTGAGCGCCGCAAATCTCGGCAACTTGAGCCAAAGTAAACGGGCCGTTGTTTTTATAAAAGCGGGAATCTACCATTTTCTTCTCCTTATAAACGGGTTCCAAAGTTCAGACGGAAGACTTGAGTCTCGTCGTATTTTTCTTTGACAATCGGGAAGCCGAAGTCAACATCAATCTGCCCCATCGGCGACAGCCACTGGAAGCCAAAGCCGGCCGAAACGCGCGGGCTTGAAGAATAATCGACATCAGCTGTATTAAGATTATCAGGTTTGCCGAGCATACCCATATCCATGAAGGTGCGTCCCTTGATACCGACTTCATCCAGCCCAATCGGGAAAGTGAGTTCGCCGCCGGTGTAAACCATCCAGTTACCGCCCAGAGCATCTCCGGTCTCTTTATCACGGGCGCCGATACCGGCAACATCAAAGCCGCGCAAGGTCATGCCGCCCAAATAATAGCGGTTGGACAAGCGGACATCTTCTCCCGAATAACCGGTAATGTAGCCGGCATTAGCAAAGAATTTGAAAGTATAATAGTCGGCCAAGGTATAATAACGATAGGCTTTGGCATCAAACTTAAGGTATTTTTCATCACCGCCGACACCGGCAACATCATTGCCAAAAGACAAATAATAACCGTCTTTGGGCGAAATATAGCTGTCGCGCTTGTCATAAACAATGGTCTGGCCGATTGAAGAATCAACATAGCTGCCTTCTTCATCTTTAATATATTTAGAAGCGCTGTGGCCGACATTGCTGATTTCATCGTTACGCAAAGTATAACGGATCTGCTGCGACAAATCGTCGGTATAGTTCCAGCCCATGCGCAGGCGGCCGCCGGTGGTGGAGCTGTCATAAGAGCTTTCATCCTGATAGTCTTCTTCAGTGCGGAAGACATCAAAGCCTGCTCGCAGGCGGCGCCCCATAAAGTAAGGCTCCGTAAAGCTCAGGTTATAGTCCTGAGAACGCTGGGAAACACCGGCATCCAAGCTCAAGCGCTGTCCCAGGCCGCGGAAGTTGTTTTCGGTTACGCCGGCTCTGACTGTGGCACCGTTAACGGTAGAATAACCAACACCGACATTGAAGTATCCGGTAGACTTTTCTTCTACCTTAACATTTAAATCGGCTTTATTGGCATCTTTGGCAACCGTGTCAATATCTACCTTGCTGAAGTAGTCCAAGTTTTCGACATTGCGGCGGGAATCCTTAATCTTTGAAACATTGAAAGCATCGCCTTCTTCAATGCGGAACTCGCGGCGGATGACCTCGTCATAAGTGCGGGTATTGCCGCTGATATTAATGCGGTCAATAAAAATGCGGTCGCCCTCATTAATGTGGAAGATTACGTTGACTTCGCCGGTTTCGGTATTCTTGACCAATTCAGGGTTAACGTCGACAAAGGCAAAACCTTTTTTGCCCAGCTCATCGGTGAGAGTGCTGACGCTCTTTTCAACCTTGTCATTATTGTACCATTCGCCGGTTTCAAACTCTACGTATTGTTTGAAATCTTCAGGTTTAACATCAGCTATTTCCGATGTGATATCGATATTGCTGACTTTGTAGCGTTTGCCCTCGTCCAAAACATAGGTCAAAACAAACGACTTGCTGTCGGGGCTGAGTTCGGCCACGGCAGAAACAACCCGAAAATCAGCATAACCGCGCTTGAGATAAAAACGGCGCAGCAGCTCTTTGTCATAGTTGGTCTTTTCGGCATCATAATTTTCGGAAGAAGAAAAGATACGGTACCAGCGGCTCTCTTTGCTCATGATAACTTCTTGCAGGTCATCGTGATCATAGTGAGTATTGCCCATAAAGTTAATTTTATCAATAACCGCCAACGGACCTTCATCAATCTTGAAAATCAAATCAACCCGATTTTGGTCGCGTTTGATAATCTGGGGCTCAACTACGGCGGCATAGCGTCCGGTGCGTTTATACACATCGAGAATACGGCTGACATCTTCCTGCACTTTGGCGCGAGAATACATGGAGCGCGGGGCCATCTTTACTTCTGAGGTGAGCATTTCGTCATCAACTTTGTCATTGCCGTCAAACAGCACCTTGTTGATTACGGGGTTTTCTTCAACCTTAATGACCAGAACGCCGTTTTGGTTAACATTAAGCGAAACATCATTGAATAACCCGGTGGCATACAGCTGTTTTAACGAGGCGTCTAATTTGCTGTCATCAGTCAAAACATTTTTTTTGACATTGACATAAGACAACACCGTCTCCGGCTCAACCCGCTGCAGACCTTCTATCTTGATATCATGGACATAAACCGATGCCGCGGCTGCAGAAACGCCGCTCAACAATGCGGCTGCAAAAGTCCCCAACTTAAGTATTCTCATAGTTTGTTCCTTTACGAAAACCAACGTTTAAACAAATGGGCGAAGTCATTGTATGTGGCAAACAGCATCAATGATACCAGCACCAGTAGTCCAAATCTGAAAATATATTCCTTAACCCGCTCATTAATCTCGCGGCGGGCAATTATCTCTATGGCATAAATCACAACATGGCCGCCGTCAAGCAACGGAATGGGAAACAGGTTAATGAGTCCCAAATTAATGGATAATAATGCCATAAAAGCAACAAAGTCCAAAATGCCGTTATCTTTGGTAATATCTCCGGACATCTCGGCAATACGCAATATACCGCCAACTTCTTCCGAACCGCGCTTGCCGGTAACAATCTGGCCGACACCGCGCAAAGTTACCACCGTAATCCGCCAGGTTTCGGCGGCGGCATCGGCAAAAGCCCGCGGCAGAGAAATATTCTCCGGCGTAACCTCTACCACGCTGACAGAGCGCACGCCCAGCATCGGACGCTGTTCTTTGGGCTGATTGGCCTCAGTTTCCAGAGGTACGACTTTGAGCGGAAAAGCCAAATTAATAATTTTGCCTGCGCGCTCGATTTCCAATTTGACATTGCCGCCGGTATGCATATCGACTTCCTGCCGGAGTTCGCTGAAACTGGCAACATTTTTGCCGTTGACCTTGAGAATCTTATCGCCGGCAAGCACCCCGCCGGACTCTGCGGCTCCGCCTTTAATAACCTCGCCGACTACGGCCGGAAAATCCATCTTGCCTAAAAAGAAAAAGATGCCGGCAAAAACCACAATTGCAAACAGGTAGTTGGCTGCTGGCCCGGCCAGAACAATGGCTAATTTTTTAAAAGGATTTTGAGCGGCAAAAGCGTGCTTTTTGTCTTCTTCCGACAGGTTTGCGGTGCCATCGGTGCTGCTGGAGGCATCTTCATCGCCCAAAAAGCGGCAGTATCCGCCAAGAGGAATTGCGGCAATCTGCCATTCGGTTCCGTGTTTGTCAACGCGGCTCCACAGTTTTTTGCCGAAACCAATGGAAAAATGAGAAACTTTAACGCCGCAAAGCCTGGCCACCATAAAGTGCCCAAGCTCGTGCACAAACACCAAAACGCCTAATAAGACGACAAACGGGATTACATAATAAGCCGTATTAATCAGCCAATCCATAACCACACCTTTTTACAAAATATACAAAACATAACGGAACAAAATATATACCAGCGGAGCGGTAAATATCATGCCGTCAATACGGTCAAAAATTCCGCCATGGCCGGGTATCAGGTCGCTGGAATCTTTGAGATTGAGAGAGCGCTTGATATGAGATTCTACCAAATCGCCAATCTGGGAAGCCACGGCCAAAATTGCCGCCAAAGTGCCATAGTAGCCCAAGTG
>JBNMLW010000064.1:0-6007 GCA_050875025.1 Alphaproteobacteria bacterium | reverse complement strand
GCTGTATACTTTATCGATATTCAGTTTGCGTCCGACGCTTTGAGCAATGTTTTTGCGGTCACCGGTGAGCATGACGGTTTGTTCTACCCCGGCAGCGTGCAGGTCGGCAATGGCAGCTTGAGCCTCGGGCCTGATTTGGTCGGCAATCAGCAGATAGCCGGCATATTTGCCATCGATGGCAATATAAACCGGTGAACCGGCGGCTTTAAGCGCAGGGATAGTTAAATTTAAGGACTGCATAAGACGCTGGTTGCCGGCATATACGGAGTGTCCGTCAACAATTGCATGCACTCCCAGTCCGGTTAATTCTTCAATATCGCCGTTCAGGCGCGATAAGTCTAATTTGTGCCCGTAACGCTGCTTGATTGATAAGGCAATCGGGTGAGGAGAGTGTGCCTCAGCATAAGCGGCATATTCCAACAATTGTTTTGAGGTGCCGAATGCGGGAACAATTTGTTCAACTGCAAAACGTCCATAAGTGAGGGTGCCGGTCTTGTCAAACACCAGACAGCGGATTTTGCCCAGGGCTTCCAGATATACGCTGCCTTTGACCAAAATTCCGTTGCGGGAGGCAGAACCGATGCCGCCGAAAAAGCTCAGTGGTACGGATATTACCAGCGCGCAAGGGCAGGAGATAACCAAAAATGTGATGGCGCGATAAATCCAAGTGTTGAAGTCAAGGTAACCAAACAAAGGAGGAATAACCGCCAAAGCTAATGCCAGCAAAACTACAACCGGAGTATAATATTTGGCAAAGCGGGTAATCAGATTTTCGACAGCGGCTTTTTTGGCGGAGGCATTTTCTACCAATTGCAAAATCTTGGCAACGGTAGAATTTTGATAAGTGCTGGTAACTGTGGCTTCAAGCGTGCCGCTAAGGTTGACACAGCCGGAAACAATCGCATCGCCGACATGGACATCGCGCGGCAAAGATTCGCCGGTCAGAGCAGAGGTATCAATTTCTGACGAGCCTTTGGTAATGACAGCGTCAAGCGGGATGCGGTCGCCGGGGCGGATTAAAATAGTATCGTTGATTTGGACTTTTTCGGGAGAAACGGTTTCAATGCTGCCGTTTTGCAAAAGGTTGGCCGAATCCGGACGAATGTTCATCAGCGAGGCAACCGATTTGCGCGAGCGGTTGACCGCGTAAGTTTGAAAAAATTCGCCGACTTCATAAAACAACATAACCGCAACGGCTTCGGGATATTCTTGAATAGCAAAAGCGGCAATGGTGGCAATAGTCATCAGCAGATTTTCATCAAAGAATCTGCCGTTGCATATATTGCGGGCGGATTTGCGGATAATCGGGGTTCCGACAATCAGGTATGCCAAATCAAACAGCTTAAATAGGCCGCTTGAGGCAGGGGCAGTATTAAGGCGGCAAAAAACAATGCGCCGGCAATAATAATTTTATAAAGGCGTTTTTTTAGAGCTTTGTTCATTTTAATAGATCTCGCAATCAGGTTCAATTTTGGCGGCCAAACGACGAATTTCTTTAAGAACAGCGGTTTCTTCGCCCTCAAATTCAATGGCAAGTTTTTGAGTCATAAAACTGACGCTGGCAGAGCAAATGCCCTCAATCCCGAGGATGGCGTTTTCCAGTTCGGCGGCGCAGTTGGCGCAGTCTAAATTTTCAATGGTGTATGTTTTTTGCATGGCAACCTCAATTAAACGATTAAATATATGTTTAATTGTATTCTCAAAAAATACAGTTGTCAATATGTATTGCAATTATTTTGAGCAATGCATATCAAAAATATCGTCAACGGCTTTGTGGAGCAATTGAGCCTCGGGCGAATCTGACAGAGTATAGAACATTTCTTTGCCCTCGCGGCGAGATTGCAGCAGGTCTGCCTGACGCAAAAGCTTGAGGTGGTGCGAAACTGCCGGAGCGCTCATATTGACAGCTGCGGCAATATTATTGACGCATTCTTCACAGTGGCATAACAGCCACATAATCTTGAGGCGGGACGGGTCGGCAATGAGGGCAAAGGTGTCGGAAACCCGCTCAAAAGCAGCTACCGGCGGCATACGCTTAATCATGGTTTCAGTGTCGGTATGATGATGGTGCAATTCGCTCATGGCCAAATCCTTTTATTTGCGGCAAGCGGCAAAAATATCTAATTCCGGTTTGTAGACGGTTGTTTCAGTCTCGGTTAATCCTAACACCGAATGAAATAAGTTGTCATGTGAAAATTTATTTTGGGCAGCCGCAGACCGTAAACACTGCTCATCAATATTGCCAAGGCGTCTTTGCGTGTCAGACATCCAGAATAAAAACGGGATTTGGGTTTGCTCATCCGGGGCGATGCTGTAGGGAAGCCCGTGCAGATAAATGCCGTTCTCGCCCAAAGACTCGCCATGGTCGGAAATATAAATCAGGCTGCTTTGATATTCGGGGTGGCGTTTTAAGATATCTATGGCCGATGATATGATGTGGTCGGTGTAAGCAATAGTGTTATCATAAGTATTGATGATTTGTTCTTGGCTGCAGTTTTGAATATCGGCGGTTTCGCATGTCGGAACAAATTTTTTGAAATGGTCGGGATAGCGCTTATAATAAGTAGGCCCGTGGCTGCCCATGGTGTGGAGGATAATTACGGAGTTTTGCCGGAGGCCGGTAATTTTTTCTTCCAGCCCATTCAGCAGAGCGTCATCCTGGCAATAATCAGAGAAACAATATCGGCTGCTGTTGTTTAAGGTAACGTCTTCATAAGCAACGCGGTCACAGATGCCCTTGCAGCCGTCATCATTTTCGCGCCAAAAAACATAATTGCCGGCGGCTTGCAGCAGGTCAACCAGATTTTGGGTATGGCGGGCATCGCCGACTTTGAATTTGGCGCGTTCCTGATGCGAGAACATGCAGGGCAGCGATACGGCGGTGGCGGTTCCGCAAGATGAAGTATTCTTAAAAGCAATAACATTTTGCCGAGCCAGTTCGGGATTAGTGTCGCGCTCATAGCCGTAAAGCGAAAAATTTTGCGCGCGGGCGGTTTCTCCGACAATCAGGAGCAAAAGTTTGTTGTGGGCGTGAGATGCGGCAGAAATCGGGTGCTCATCTAAAATCATAAATTTGCGGTGGGCACGAGCCTGGAGCTTGTAGTATTTATTAACTGAGTGAATATAGTTGAAAGTGTTTACCAGTTTGCGAACCTCGCGGTTGTTGCGTCCGAAAGCAACATATTCTTTGTAGGTGAACGGAGCAAAGCAGGCAATAATCAAGAGGCAAATTATAATTTGTTTGAGGCGCTGCCAGAGGTCGCGGGCAAAGCCGGAATAAATTATGCGGGTGCGAATCAGCCAAACGGCGGGGATAAGCGCGGTAACGAAAAACCAGACAAGAAAAGATCCTGTAATTAGGTCGGTGGCTTCGCGAGTGTTGGTTTCTACAATATTTTGGTACATTTCCGCATCAATAAATATGCCAAGCTTGAACATGGCATAATTGGCTGCCGCGGAAATGCAAAGCAACGCAATCAGTATCGGTTTGGCCAGATAGGGCACTATAATCAAACTGAAAAGGATAAGCAGCGGAATAACCAAGAAAAACGGCAAAGAGAGCAGAAATAATCCGGTTGACCAATCATCAAAGGAGGCGTGCTCATAAATAAAACGCCAAAATCCCATGTTTAGGACAATGCCGAAATAAAGCGCGGCGGCCAGAATCAATTTTTGTGAAGAAATTTGAAAAGATAATTTTTGCATTTTTCGGTTCCGTTATTAGATATATCAGGAACGATAATCGGATAAGCCCATAATTACAAGCAATATTTGTCGGTAATATATATTTTTGTTGACAAGGCGATAAGCTTAATTTATAAGAGGCACATATCGGGCCGACATAGCTCAGTTGGTAGAGCTACTGATTTGTAATCAGTGGGTCGGGAGTTCAAGTCTCTCTGTCGGCACCAGTTTCCAAGCCCTCGGATATTCCGAGGGCTTTTTTTGTGTTAAATGTGACAAAATATTAAATCTCAGAGTTGCAATGGGCGGAAAAATGTGGTATATTGAAAATGTATCAACATTAAAAATATATTATTATGGCAAAGAAAGCAAAAAGAATTGTTGTAGCTAACGAGTTTGATAACAAGAAGTTTGAGATCATTCTCATGTCGGATGATAACACATTGTGCTACATCCAGTGTCCTACTAATGTTCGTCTTCAGAAGTTCTTGATGGAAATCATCGAGAACATCAGCGAGGCTGACTTGGGCGAGGCTATCAGATTCTACTTTAAGCGGCGTTGTCGCACGGTAGAGGAGATGGCTGCCGGTTGGAAGAAAGGCAACAACATAAAAGAAAAGGAAGTAAAGAAAACTTCAGGCAAGCGGGTTGCCGGCGTTGCATGTGTATACAAGATGAGACCTTTCGCTCGTCTTGAGTATATCCTGCAGCACTACAAGGCATGCAGAGGGATTCAGTTAGATTACGCACTGACTGATACTGCAGTTACCTTGCAGCTGTCAGTGGCCAAAATCGCGGAAACTGCCGGCATAGTCGACGGTGACGTGAATGAGGCTAAAGACAAGGCGGCCGAGGCGATATTGAAGCGTCTTGGTTTCTGAGGTTTTTCTCTAGGCTAAAAAGATGGCGGAACGCAAGTTCCGTCATTTTTTTGTATTTAGTTTAAGCGTATTTGCGGGCGGCGGCAGCATTAAAAATAATCGTAAACGGCATCAAAATAATCGTATTTCGATTATATTCTTATTGACGATGGTTTTTATTACACTTATATTATGGAAAGTTTGATTATAAGGAAAATAAAATGGCATCGTACAGCACCAAAAGAGTATTGAAAAAAGCCGTATCTTGGGCGGGATTGTTCTTTTTTGCATTGGCAGCATATATGCTGTATCATCAGTTGTCGCGATACAGCCTGACAGATATTAAAGATGCGCTGCTTTCTATTCCGGCGCATAATTTGGGATTGGCCTGCCTGGCATCTTTGTGCGGGTATGTTGCTTTGTCTTCTTATGATTATCTGGCATTGCGTTATATTAAGCGCAAGCTGGCGCCGTGGAAATGGATTTTTGCCGGATTTATCGGGTTTTCGGTCAGTAATAATGCCGGGCATGCGATTGTTTCCGGCGGCACAATCAGATATCGGCTGTATACCCGCTGGCGTTTTCGCGGAACAGAGATTGTCCGGATGGTGACTTTTTCGGGTTTTACCTATTTGGTGGCGTGTTTCTTTTTGATTATCGTAGGTTATTTTCTTACCCCTAACCACGCATTCGGCGCCGGTTCGGTCTCTAAACTGACAACCGAGATTGTAGCGCTGATATCCGCCGCCGGATTGATGGTGTATTTTGGCGCCAGCATATTTTATAAAAAGCCGATTATTATTAAAGGAGTGGAATTTGATATTCCGTCATTGCGGATGGCTTTGGCACAGGTGTTTATCGGCGCGGCAGATATTCTGATGGCCTCGCTGGTGCTGTATTTTGCCCTGATATCTTTTATTGATATTTCGTTTGATACATTTATGGGCGTGTTTATTATTGCGCAGGTTTTGGGGGTATTCAGCCAGGTTCCCGGCGGACTGGGCGTGTTTGAAGGGCTGTTTATGTTTATTATCCCCGGTGATCACAACCATGCAATATTGTTTGGCGCATTGGTAGCATATAGAATTATATATTATCTGCTGCCGTTGCTGATTTCCGGTATTATGCTGTTCAGCTATGAGGGGTATTTGCGGTTTGTTAAAAAGCAGCGCCTTGAAAAGCTTAAGATTTATAATGCCGAAAAAATGAAAGAGCTTTAAGGGAGAAACGCCGCCATAGATTGACGGCGTTTGCTTTATCCGTTGTTGCCTAAATAATCGCGTACTTGAGAAACAAAATAATCCTGCAGGCTGACCGGGTCGGAGGTCATATTTTGTAGGTTGTCAAGTTTGCGGTAACCGAATGCGGCTCCGTCGTCAATGCGTACCAAAACAACTTCCATCGGTTTGGAAAGGCTGTAGGTGCTGATAAAGTTGTTTTCGCTGTCGTTTTGATAGTTAACT
>JBNMLW010000063.1:0-6015 GCA_050875025.1 Alphaproteobacteria bacterium | reverse complement strand
CTTATAGGCCTCTACATCCAAACCGGTATTTTCTCTCTCCAGCACAACAGAAGAACACGCAGTCAACTTGTTTCTTGCCGCATCCGTTAGTTTACCATTAACAACTGTACATATTTCATTGCAAAAAGGCTTAAATGAGCTCAAAAAATATGGCACATAATCATCAACTATACCTTCTTTATCATAGAAAAAATATATCATTAAGCGTTTCATTTGTTTCTAACCTTTCGCAAAAAATCCATAGCTTTGCCTATATCATCATAAGGTATTTGCTTAATAATATTATCACTCAACTCCCACCATCTGAGTTCAAGCAATTCCTTAATGGTCTTTTCATCAAATCGGTACTTTAATATTTTGGCCGGACATCCGGCTACAATCGCATACGGAGGAACATCTTTCGTCACCACCGCTCTTGCACCTATAACAGAACCATCACCCACCTTAACTCCATTTTTGATAAAAACACCCTCACCTATCCAAACATCATTACCGATTTCAACAGGTTCTAAATTCCAAAATTCTTCATGTGAAACTTGCTGAGACTTCTTAAAGCCAAGCTCATCAAAATAAAGATAAGGTGATGTCGACAAATAATTTATCGGATGTCTTCCATGCCCTATGACAACATTTTTTCCAATTGAACAAAAGGCGCCTATCTTCGTTTCTTTCGTAGCAACAAAAAGATTTGGATCACTATAGGTACATTTTCCTACATTAGGAAGTGATGGTGCAAACATTTTATTTGATTGAGAAAGTTCATCATCATTAATTTTCTTTTTTGTCTTAAAACACAAAACTCTATAAACAAAAAATCCATTTTTGATTTTCTTGGCATAAAAAATACGAACTATTTTTTTCAAAATGCTATTCATATTACTTGCTCATAATTTTATTAATCAGGCATACATTTCCCCAAATTGCGGGAGAATCATATTTTCTGGCAGGGAACACTCCGTATTCAGGCGTTATAGACAGACCATGTTGTTCAATAAATTCTTCCACTCTGTCTTTTAATGACACAGGTACACCGGAACAGCAATTTATTATTCCGTCGACATCATTCTGTACCGAAGCCTTTGCAATTTGTTCTGCCAAAACATTTATATCTTCAAAATCATACTTATTCTTGCCATCGGTAAACGGGAATGTTCTTTGCCCTTCAGCAGCCATTTTCAATATTTTTGCAAAAATTGATTTATTATGCGCATCATCACCTGTAATATAAAAAGCTCTAAGCCACTTAACAGAAACACTTTTATCCGCACAATATGCCAGCAAAGCCTGTCTCAACGCATTTTTGGCAATTCCATACAAAGATAATGGATTGCATGGAGTATCAGCTGTAACTTCTCCTTCCCAATATCCTACTTCATGCATTGTTCCCATAACCGATACCGCAGGACATCCGGCATCAATAAGATTTTTCAAAAATGCGTAATGAGCCCCCAGATTATTCAAATGTGATAATGCCGCATGATTAAAACCATCCTGCCAAGCCAGATGGATAACAACGTCAGGGCGCCCCAACTTATCATATAAATCGGCGGAACCAGCTTCTGCCAATATATTAATACTCAAAAACTTTGCCTGAGCATCAACATTATCATTTTTAAAATCAACAGCTGTAACAGTTCCAACTTCCGGCAATACTTGCAAAGCTTTGATAACATGACTTCCGATATATCCGTTAGCACCGGTAACGGCAACATTTATCATCTTCCAATCCTCTTCTTTATCTCAAATACCATTCCACGGTTTTGATAATGCCGGTGTCAAAGGTTTCTTCGGCTTTCCAGCCCAGTTCTTTTTCCAATTTTGAGGCATCTATCGCATAGCGGAAATCATGCCCGGCGCGATCCTGCACAAAGGTAATCAACTCCTCATACTTATGGCCGTTTGCCCGCGGACGCTCTTTATCCAAAATTGCGCAAATAGTTTTGACAATCGTAATATTGTTGCGTTCATTATGCCCGCCGATATTATAAGTCTCGCCGGCCTTGCCCTTATGAAAAATCAAATCAATTGCTTTGCAATGATCCAAAACATACAACCAATCGCGGACATTCAGCCCCTGCCCGTAAATCGGCAGCGGTTGCTTGGCCAAAGCCTGCCGAATAATATGCGGAATCAATTTTTCATGATGCTGCTTCGGCCCATAGTTATTGGAGCAATTTGAAGTTGTCACATTCATACCAAAGGTATGGTGATATGCCCGAACCAGAAAATCTGAGCTGGCCTTGCTGGCAGAATACGGCGAATTTGGCGCATACGGCGTTGTCTCGGTAAAGAAGCCCTCCGCCCCCAGCGCGCCATAAACCTCATCTGTTGAGATATGATGGAAACGGCAATCCTCATAACCGGGCTTAACCTTATTTGGCGCATCCATCCACTGCTTGCGCGCAGCCTCCAAAAGATTAAAGGTTCCGATAATATTGGTATTGATAAAAGCCCGCGGCCCTTTGATGGAATTATCAACATGGCTCTCGGCCGCAAAATGGATTACGCCGCGGATGTCATTGTCCGCAAACAATTTTTCCACAAAAACCTCATCACAGATATCGCCCTGCACAAACTCATAGTTCGGCATCGCGGCGCATTCCTTGAGGTTATCCAAATTGCCGGCGTATGTCAGCTTATCCAGATTTATTACCTTATACTGTGGATATTTGGCGCAAAAATACGGCACAAAATTAGAACCGATAAATCCGGCGCCGCCGGTCACTAAAATTGTTTTAGACATTTGACTAAACTCTCCCTCCAATACGGAATGCTTAAATTAAAAGTTTGTTTGATTTTTGATTTATCCAACACGCTGTAAAAAGGCCGTTTGGCTTTGGTTGGATATGCGCTTGACGGAATGGGATTTACCTTGCATTTAAGCCCCGACAACGCCATAATTTCATGCGCAAAATCATACCAGGAACATACCCCTTCATTGGTAAAGTGATAAATTCCTTTATTGCTCTCGTTCAACTGAGGCAAAATCTGCGCTATTGCCGCCGCCAAATCCGCCGCATAAGTCGGTGCTCCAATCTGGTCGCACACCACATTTATACTTTCTTTTTCTGCTCCCAAGCGGCGCATGGTTTTCACAAAATTATTTCCATAGGGCGAATACAGCCATGCCGTGCGAATAACTGCCGCAACTTTGGCATGCGCCAAAACCGCACTCTCCCCGGCCGACTTGCTCTGCCCATAAACTGATACCGGATTAGCTTTGTCCTCCGGTTGATAAGGCCTATGCCCCGTGCCGTCAAAAACATAATCCGTGGAAATATGGATAATTTTGCAGCCGGTTTTTGCCAAATTCTCCGGCCCCGATACATTAATTTTATGCACCAACTCCGGCTCATCTTCAGCTTTATCAACCGCCGTATAAGCCGCGCAATTGATAATCGCGTCAATATTGTGCTCTTTAACAAAGGCCTCTACCGCCGCCGCGTCAGTAATATCCAGACTCTCGGCATCAGTCAAAATCGCCTCCGGCAAAAGCTTTGCCAGCTCCGTGCCTAACTGCCCTTTGCTACCGGTTATCAGCAACATCTCTAAAGCTCCCGTGTTTCTTGTCTTTTTCTGAGATTATTGCTTTATCGGCAGGAATCTTCCAATCAATACCCAAATCTTTATCGGCAAAATAAATTCCGGATTCAGATTCTTTGCAATAAGTATTATCGCACTTATAAGCAAATACCGCGGTCTCGCTCAATACGGCAAAACCATGATAAAAGCCCCGCGGAATAAACAACTGGCGTTTATTTTCATCTGACAGCTCCACCGCCACATGCTTGCCAAAAGTCGGCGAGCCCTTGCGCATATCTACCGCCACATCAAGCACTTTGCCTTGCAGCACCCGCACCAATTTAGCCTGAGCATGTTCCCCTAATTGGGCATGCAATCCGCGGATAACGCCATAGCTCGATTTAGACTGATTATCCTGCACAAACTTATTGGCAATGCCGTTTTTCACAAATTCCGCTTCATTATAGCTTTCAAAAAAATAGCCGCGTTCATCCTCAAACACGCGTGGCTCCACAATCACCACGCCGTCGATTTCAGTCTTAATAAAGTTCATGGTGCTCCTCATAGACCTTTTGCAAATAAGTTTTATAAGTGCCGGATTTCAGCTCATCAATCAGCGCTTTCATCTGCTCATCATTAATAAAACCACGGCGATAAGCAATTTCTTCAATACAAGCAATCTTAAGCCCCTGACGTTTTTCAATAATCTGCACAAAAGCCCCGCTTTCCATCAGGCTTTCCGGAGTTCCGGCATCCAGCCAGGCATTGCCGCGGCGCATCGGCACCACCGACATCCGTCCCTCTTTAAGGTACAAATTATTCAAATCGGTAATCTCCAGCTCCCCACGGGCTGAAGGCTTTAAGGAGCGGGCTTTTTCAACCACGTCTTTGGGATAAAAATACAAACCTACTGAGGCATAATTTGACTTTGGTTTGGCCGGCTTTTCTTCAATCGAAACCGCATTAAGATCTTTGCCAAACTCCACCACGCCAAAACGCTCCGGATCAGAAACATGATAAGCAAAAATAGTTGCTTTTTTGCCCTTATTTTTCTCCACCTCAGATTTAAATGTATGGAACTGCTCACCCATATAAAAAATATTGTCGCCCAAAATCAGACACACATCCTTATTGCCGATAAACTCTGCCCCGATTGTAAACGCTTGTGCGATTCCTTTCGGCTCATTTTGGATTGCGTAATGAATCTTCAAACCAAGTTTGGAGCCATCACCGAACAATCTTTCAATATTAGGAGTGTCTTGCGGAGTAGATATAATCAAAATGTCTTTAATGCCAAACAACATCAGGGTAGATAACGGATAATAAATCATCGGTTTATCATATACCGGCAGCAGTTGTTTTGAGGTAGTCTTTGTCAGCGGATATAGTCTGGTGCCGCTGCCACCGGCCAAAATAATGCCTTTCATTAAACACCTCGCCTTATAATTTTTTCATTACACGATAGATTCACGTATATCTGATTTGCATATAAAACACAAGCATTATTTGTATCAGGTTAACAACGGCAGAAGCACATAAGTATGTTTAAAAACAACATATTTAGAAAAATATCCAAAAACTTCAAAGCACAACTTTTATTTGAACTGAATAATTAATTATAATACTTCCGATTTCTTAGCTTAATAAACTTCTTCATTCTCAAAACAACATTCAACAAAAAATGCCCGCCAAGCTTATGCCAAACAATTCAGGCTGCTTCCTATCTTTAAAATCTCCATAAAAAACCGCCAAACCGAACGGCAAAACCCATATAAAAAAAGAGCGCGCAATTTTCAAAGCACACTCTTTCACGTACTAAAAATTATAGCCCATGTATTCCCTTGCCAAGAAATCAATTCATTAATATGCAAAAGGCGATTCCTGACGACACACACCATATCCCCAGCGCAATACCGCAGGGCAGCACAAACGACAGTGCCGAATTTCTCTTTAATCCCAGCTCAGTATATTTTTTTGATATATCTCTGTACCAATTCACCGCAATCACCTTGAGAATACTTAAAACCCCAATACCGGCCTATTCTGTTTGTATACACGTCTCTACTGTTTTCTTCCGGCGTATTTCCTTTTGATAATACCACGTAAAATTCTTTAAATTTAGAAAAATCACCCACCTCAAATACATTTTTAATTCCTTACTACACCACCAGACGGTTCACCATATTCCGTTATAGCTTCCTTTCCAAATCAGATATGCTATAATAAAAGCAAACACGAATAAAAACGGGCTCACGTTATAGCTTCCTTTCCAAATCAGATATGCTATAATAAAGATAAAGCTAAATATTTGAAAAGAAATGTTATAGCTTCCTTTCCAAATCAGATATGCTATAATAAAGAAAATAATGTGATCCCAATGATTTAAGTTATAGCTTCCTTTCCAAATCAGATATGCTATAATTTGATTTTAACAGGATTATACCCCTTATTAGTTATAGCTTCCTTTCCAAATCAGATATGCTATAATTTTTT
>JBNMLW010000062.1:0-6031 GCA_050875025.1 Alphaproteobacteria bacterium | reverse complement strand
TTGGATGAGCGTTTGGCTGTTGGGTACAAAGTCTTGGAGTTTTCAATTTCCGCCGCCAATGGCAAACTGATTTCCTGGCTGCACCGCAATGCCGAGATTATCTCTTCCCGCTCAGTGGCGGAAAATATGGTTTTCAAAGTCCGCATCAGCGCTTCTTCCGCCGCCAAACTTCAAAAAATGTTGTAATCTAAAAATCCAGCTCTTTGTTAACAATATCATAAGTTAACAGCTGGGGCAGCAGCTTATATTCCGTAGTTTTGCCGTTGTAATAGACATACAGCGGGATAGAGTTGCGTCCATAGCTTTCCAACGCTTGCCCGATCAGCTCATCGTTGTTGGTCCAGTCAGCCCGAAACAGGTGCAGATTATGTTGCTTGGCCAGCTGTGCAAATTCTTGAGTATCTAAGACATTGCGCTTATTCATCAGGCAGGTCAGGCACCACTTGGCGGTAAAGTCAACAAACACCGGCTCTCCGTTCTCTGTCAGTTCGGCCACGGCCTCCGGCGAATACGGCTGCCAAATTGTTTCGTTTTTCTGCGGCGCCAATTGATTATACAAAACCCACAGCAGCCACGCGGCGGTCAAAAACACCGGAATTGCAAACATTTTTTGCAATATAAGCATCCACTTTCCGGGACGCGGCAACACTTTGTGAATAGCTTTCGGAAACATTCCTGCCAGAGCAAAGGGCAGGGCATAGCCCAATCCCAGCGCCAAAAACACCGGATAATACATATAAACCGGCGCGCTCAAAGTATAGCCGATAGCAATTCCCATAAACGGTGCTGTGCATGGGCTGGCAATCAGCACGGCCAGCAGTCCGATCATAAACGAGTTCAGCAGATGGTTGGCAAAACTCATCCGGCCGGTGCGGTCGGCAAACGGATTTTTGAATGTGATTATATCTAACAGCAGCAAGCCGATAATTACAAATATAATTGCCATTATTCCGACAAACCACGGCGATTGCAGCTGGAAACCCCAGCCGATATGTTCGCCTTGCAGACGGAGCAAAAGCAAAACCGTTGCTACAGCGGCAAAGCACAGCACTACGCCCAGAGTATAGAATAATGCTTCCAGCCGGTTTTTGCGGCGGTTATAAGAAGTTTGCGCCAGCGCGATAATTTTAATTGCCAATATCGGAAATATGCAGGGCATGGCGTTCATGATAATTCCCCCGCCGAATGCCAGCAGCAAAATCCACCAGATTCCCGGAACTGTTGCGGCTGGTTCTGCCGGCAAAAACCATGGTTCGGCGGCTTGCAGCTCATTTTTCCAAGCCGTGGTCGGCAGCTGTTCCCGCGGGCTGGAGGGCAGGGTAATCTCAAATATTTTTTGCTCCGGCACACATTCTTCTCTGCAGGCCAGCCATTTAACTTTCAGTTTCAGGAGCAGAGGCTCGGCGCCGACATGGCTGAGCAGCGCCTGATAATAGGCTGTATTGCCAAAGCCACGTTGAATAATGCCGTCGGTTTCAAATTCCTCGTCCCGGCTCCAGCCGATTTCGCTGACCGCAACGCCATCCGGCAGACGCCATTCAAGCTTTGTCGGCATTCCTACTTCTGTATTGCGGCTGAAAATATGCCAGCCGTCTGCCATCTGAAATTTGAGCAATATGCCCAGATTTTGCGCCGGATTAACTTCATCATACTGCGTATAGAGGCTGACTTTTACCTTATCTGTCAATTGTTCCTCAACCACGGCGCGGGCATATCCTGCCCACACCATGCCGATGAGTAATGCCGCCGCAATTTTTTTGAACATTATTTTTTGCCTCTGGCCGCAATCACAAAGTTATAATACGCGGTAGAAACCACCAACAAAGCCTTGGCCAGACACCAGCAGCCCAGGATTCCCGCTACCGGAACAAACCAGGCCGGAACCAGGCACAAAACCACCAATACCGTAATGGTCTCGGCTCCTTGCGCCAAACCGCCCAAATAGAAAGGAGATTCGTTCAATGCTTCGTCAGCTTGAGCTTTGCGGCGATAAGCAATGGTGGCATAAGCCAACATGGCGCAGGCAGATGATGTGAACCCAAACAGCAAAAATGCCGCGGCAACCGCGTTATCGGCATCGGCCAGAGCAAAGCCGAAGATAATGCCGGCATAGAACACATAATCAAGACAAGCGTCTAAAAATACGCCAAAGTCCGTTTTGCCCCGCACCTTGGCAACAGCTCCGTCCAGAGCATCTCCCACGCGGTTGGTCAAAATACACAACAGCGCCCAAAAATACATTTCCAAGGCCAAGAAGTTGACCGCAAACATTCCGATGATAAATCCGCCGATGCTCACCATATTGGCAGATATTCCGGCTTTGGCCAGTTTGCGCCCGCTGCGCTCTGCCCAATCCTGAAAACACCGTACCCCGGCGCACAGGTTGGTTTTATTATATTGTGCGCTTATTTTATTAGCTATTGCCTTAAACAAGTTTTGCATATTATAATCTCCCGCAATAATTAAGTTTAGGAATACTCTACTATACTTTTTTGGGAATGTAAAAACTAACTTCGGTTTTATAAAGATAAAATATGCGTATCTTCAAATATATTTCAATACCGGTTTTGCTGATTGTTTTGGCGGTTTATCTTCGCGGCTCGTTTTCCGATTATCAGGAATTTGGCGGGCAGGTGTTTAATACTTATTATCGAGTCAAAATCCGCACTTCGCTGAATGACAAGGCTCTGCCCGATAAGGTTAAAGAGGCCTTGGAATTGGTAGATTCGCAAATGTCGGCTTTCCGGGAAGATTCTGAAATATCGCGTATTAACCGCGCGGTTAAAGGCGAAAAAATCAATGTTTCCGATGAATTGGCGGCGGTGTTGAAAAAAGCCTATAAAATCAATCAGGAAACCGGCGGCGCTTTTGATCCGGCCGTCGGCACGCTGATTGACTTATGGGGATTCGGCCCTTCGCACGCCGACAGCAAACCAAGCCGCAAGCAGCTGGCGCAGGTTTTGTCCTACAGCAAATTCAGCAAGCTTAAATTCAGCAACAATTTTCATACTGTCAGCAAATCCGATTCCCGCACTGAACTTAATCTTTCCGCCATTGCCAAAGGCTATGCCGTGGATTTGGTTGCCCAAACCATAGAAGAAGCCGGCTTTAAGGATTATATTGTAGAAATCGGCGGCGAGGTGCGGCTGTCCGGCGCCCGTGATGATGCCGGCGGCCTCTGGACTGTGGGAATAGGGGTTCCGCTTAAGGACAGCCGTGCCAATGCGCTGGCGCTGGAGTTGTCCGATTATTCTGTTGCCACCTCTGGAGACTATCGCAACTTCAGAGAAGAAGACGGAGAAGTCTTTTCTCATACCATCTCCCCGCAAACCGGCAAACCGCTTAAAAACGATTTGGCCTCGGTAACCGTGTTTGCCCCCGAATGCGCCGATGCTGATGCCTATGCCACGGCGATTATGGCTATGGGAGCAAAAGCCGGACTAAAATTTGCCAACCGCCGCAAACTGCCGGTAATTATGTTTTTGCATGCGCCGGAGGGCAAATTTGAGATGGTGCCATCAAACCGCGCGCGGGAGCTTATTGGAGTTGAAGATGCAGCAAATTAGCCATTATGGGACGGTGGTAAACGTCAAAAAAAACTTGGTTCAGGTTAAAATTGCCCGTTATTCCGCCTGCCACAATTGCGATGCCCGCCATGGCTGCGGTCTGATGGACTGCCAAAACAAAGTGCTTGATATTGCTACCGTTCATGCCTCAGAATATCAAAAAGGCGAGGAGGTCATCGTCAGTCTGGCGCAAAATTCCGGGTTTTGGGCAGTGGTGCTGGGATATGTGCTGCCTCTGGCGTTTATGCTGGCCGCCCTGATAATTGCCCAAGTTTGCGGCTGTTCTGAAATTATCAGCGGAATATCTGCTATTATTATCTTGATTCCTTATTATTTTTGGCTATTCTTGAGCAAGAAAAGGTTAGCCGAAAAATTCCGCTTTACCATATCCAAAACAACCGATTAGGAATACCATGGACGATACTGTGCTACTCAGCGTTTTGATACTTGGCTGCACTGCGGCGATGTCAACAATTGTACTCTATTTTGTTTCCCGCCGGTTTGCCGTGGCCGAAGATCCCAAAGTATCTGAGGTGGAGGCTTTGCTGCCTCAGGCCAACTGCGGCGGATGCGGCCGCGCCGGCTGTCATGATTTTGCGGTTTCTTGCGCGGCGGCGGATGAAACCGGGTTTGCCAAGCTCTATTGCCCGGTCGGCGGCAAGGCGGTTATGGACAAAGTAGCCGCGGCGCTTGGATATGCCGCCGTGGCAAAGAATGCTTCCGCTGCCGTCCTGCGCTGTAACGGCACTTGCCAAAACGCCCCGCAAAAAGTTAACTTTGACGGTATTCACAGCTGTCGGATTGCCGCCCGCATTTCTGTTGGCCAAACCGGTTGCCCCAGCGGCTGCCTGCGCCTTGGCGATTGTGCCTCGGTTTGCAAATTCGGCGCTCTCAGTCTGGATAAAGAAACCGGTATTCCGGTGGTTGATTATAGCAAATGCACCTCTTGCGGAGCCTGTGTGCGGGTTTGTCCGCGCGGACTGTTTGAGATTCGCACGCTGGGCGAGGGCGGGCAAATGGTTTATGTGGCCTGCCGCAATATGCAAAAAGGCGCGCTTGCCCGCAAAAACTGCAAAGCCGCCTGCATCGGCTGTATGAAATGCGCCAAAGTCAATCCCGATGTCAAAGTTGAAAACAACCTTTCTTATATTCCGGATACGGTTTCTGCCGCCGAATTTGGCGAGCAGCTCCATGGCGCTTGCCCGACCGGAGCCATAATCTTCCGCAACGGAGAAAAAGCATGAGCAAATTAAACACCTTTCCGATTGGCGGAATCCACCCTGACAAATATAAAATCACTACAGATTCGCCGATTATGTTTGCCGGATTGCCGGAATTTGCCTATATTCCGGTTAAACAGCACATCGGCGCTCCGGCCAAAATTTTGGTTAAACCCGGCGATAAAGTCAAAGTCGGCACTCTGCTGGCCGATGCAGACGGCATTGTCTCAGCCGATGTATTTTCTTCAGTCTCCGGCGAGGTTGTAAAGGTTGAGGCGGTTGAAGGCGAGTTCGGTTATTTGGAAGATATGATTACCGTTAAGGTCGAGGGCGATGAGTTTGAACCTTCTATTGACCGCAGCGCTGATATTATCCGCGATATTCCTTATACTCCGGAAGAAATTATTGCCAAAATCCGCGAGGCCGGTATTGTCGGCATGGGCGGAGCCGGTTATCCGACCCCGATAAAAACCACCGTACCTGAAGGCAAAAAGATTGATACCGTTATCTTAAACGGCATTGAATGCGAGCCTTTTTTGACCGCTGATGATCGTTTGATGGTTGAAAAGGCTGAACAAATTGTTATCGGCGCCAAAATTCTCAACAAAATTTTGGGGATTCAAAATGCCATAATCGCCATTGATGAGAACAAGCCCAAAGCAATTGAAATTCTTACTAAAATCACCAAAACTTATGTTGGCGTAAATGTTAAGGCTTGCGCGACTAAATATCCGCAGGGCGGCGAAAAACAATTGATTACCGCCATTACCGGACGTGAGGTTCCTTCCGGCAAACTGCCGGCCGATGCCGGATGTCTAGTGCAAAATGTCGGCACCGTATTTGCTATTTATGAGGCAGTGCAAAAAAACAAACCTTTGTTTGAACGCGTTGTCACCGTCAGCGGCGATGCCTGCCTGCACCCCGCCAACTATCTGGTTAGAGTAGGGACGCCGGCCTCTTTCCTGATTGAAAAAGCCGGCGGCGTCACGCCCGAGACGGCGCAGGTCGTTTTTGGCGGCCCGATGATGGGAACATCGGCATTCAATATTAATGCACCCATAACCAAAATAACTTCGGGAATCTTGCTGCTGACTGATAATGGTTTCAGCAAACGTCCGGAAAGCGAGTGTATTCGCTGCGGCAAGTGCGCCTCTGTCTGCCCAATCGGACTGCAGCCTTATGCAATTGGCAGCTTGGTGCAAAACAACCGCTTGGACGAGACCAAAAATTTCCACGTTCTGGATT
>JBNMLW010000061.1:0-6032 GCA_050875025.1 Alphaproteobacteria bacterium | reverse complement strand
CCTAATGCCCTGTCCCCGAAACCGGCAATTGATTTGGAAGATGTATCTCTGCTGTTGGAAAAGGCCAATCAGGCAATCGGCGCTTTGAACGGTGTTATATCAACAGTCCCTAATCCGGCAGTTATTATGCTTCTCAGTATGGCTTAATAGCTTTCCCTATTACTGTAGATAGACAGTTAACTAAAATCAACAAATAAAGGTGGTGTTCTTATCCACCTTTATTTAAAATATTTGTTACAGTTTGATTTTCCATTTATAAGAAATATTTTTTATAAGATCATAATTAATAATCTTCTCCTCTACTCCTCACATACCTCAAACACGATGTGAAAACGTCAATATTACATAGAAAGGTGCTTTTAGTGCTTAATCATCCTTAGGTAAAATAAGCATATCTTACGGTCAATATGCTTATTCAAAATTACAACAACTATAAAACGAAGAGTTCTGACAAACTAATATCGTCCCCTGATACATATTTGTTGCAAAATAAAATTATTTGTGGATGTGTTTTTACTTATATCTCTTATAATTCTAAAATATATTGTATTTACGTTATTTTCCCCATCTTTTGCGAATTTTAACTTAATATCGCCGATATAAACCTCTAAAATATTCGCATTTTTTCTAACAAACTTATAATTTTGCGGAAAAGCAAAATCAGAATAAAGGTCTGAATTTTCCTTATTTATAAGATCAAAAAGCAAAAATAATGGACATTTGTCATCACCGCCAAGTTTGGCCATCATAAAATCAGGGGCATTTTGTTTGAGCTTCTTCAAAACAGGATCTTTATCTGCCGTGTTTAGAATTTTTTGGAGTTTCCTGTTAAAGGCGGCTTCTTGTTGAGCATGGTGTAAATCATATCGTATTTCAGGATCATGCAGCTGTTCTCTAAATTGAGATATTGCTTCATAATCAGCAACAACGCGTTTTACATCCCCTTCCTTAAAATAATGAGAATACTTACATACGGAGTATACATATTCAAGGTAACCTACTTCTTCTACCGTTAAATTTTGCGATATTTTGCATTCATCATATTTTTGCAGATTTTGAGTATATTCATCTTCAAAACCGGTAGTATAGATTTTGGGAGATTTTTCATTTATTTCCTTAAGCTGAACTTTTAAACGCCCGCCATAATCTGACAAACATTTTTGATTAGAATAAAAGAAATCAAAGCTTTCTTTTTTTAATTGTTCGCAGGATTGTATTTTCTTTCCATCCTCAATGGGATATTTGGCAAGGGTTTCAGAATTCATGCTCTCTATTAGGCTTTCTATGATTGTGGTACAGCCGGTAAGCAATATAATACTAAACAACCAAATTTTTTTCATAGTTTTAATTCCTTTATTCCTTGTGCCTTTTGTGTTATTTCTTTTCTATATCAAACTCTGCGATAATAGGGTAATGATCTGAAACATCCTCAATTTCAAACGACCGTTCAACATGCGCCTCTCTAATATTTAGCCGTGGGCTTGAAAACATCCAATCTATCTGGCGATTCCCATTATGTTTGAATGTTGTTTCATAGTCGCCGTCTGGAAAATGTCCCAAACAGTCCTTAAGGCCAAAGGTTGCTAAACGCTCAAAAAAGTTAAAATTTTTGCGAGATTTTCTATTATCCCATTGCGGTCCGGCGTTCCAATCGCCGGCAATAATAAATCGTTGTGCGGAAAAATATCTGTCTAACAGCGGTGCCATATCGGATAAACAGCGATGCAAATTGGCCAAATACGAATAAGCCGTTACTTTTTCATAGTCATAGATGTTTTTGCCATACATAGAGATAATGGCAATATCTGTTTCCGCAATTTGCGCGATAGTTATTGTCCCCGGATAGGACGTATTGTACTTTAGCTCTATTTTATTCAAATTAATATTCTCAGCCGCTAATATTGCCGTTCCCCACTTAGGGCGTTTATTATTGTTACGAGTATCGGCCGAAAAATCTATCGCGCCCCATATCCCTTGTCCCTGTGGATTGTATATGGGAATGTCAGAATAAATTTGGTTAGGATAAATACTCCGCAACTCATATGGATCAAAAATTTCTTGAGCTAAAACAATATCTACATTGTTTTTTTGCAAATACTCAAGAGCCTTTTGCACTTTAGGTTTACAGCCCCCGATAGGTGAACCTGCCGAACCATAGCCAAAATTCCAAGTCGCCGCGCGCAATATCCTAACCATACTCATATTCTCTATTTTGACAATTCTCTTAGCTTAAACATAGCTCTAACGCCTCTATTGCCGATATAAGCAAAGAACGCCCCGATGAAAAATGCCAATGGCCCGGCAGAATCTGCTTCCATTTCAAAGCCCTTTATGAGAATCGTATTAAAATATGCCATACTCATAAAGAAAATAAAAACAGCATAAACAAACGCAACCAAAGGTGGCAACCCTGGCAGTCTGGTTTTTGGGGCTTCTTTTTTAGTTTCTTCTGTCATTTCATAATCTCCTTTAATCCGTGTGTTTTTTTAATATTATAATTTGTTGCATAAACTTGCGATGTCTTCTTTCTTCCTATATTTGTTTAGTTATTTTGTAAAGTCAATAAAATTATATTGCTCAAGCGCAATACTTTTAACAAAAAAGCTATTGTATCATCCCAATATATTTTTAGGGGGTGAAAATGCTTAATGAAAAAGAGTTTTTAAGGCTCATCAGCGTTTCTATTCGAAAAAGACGATTAGCGAGCCGAATTTCCAGTGAAAAATTATCAGAATTGAGCGGCATGGATTATTCATCTATTAACTTAATCGAGAATCAAAAACAAAATCCTCGTTCCTATTCGCTATACAAACTTCTTTTTGCTTTGGATATTGATATTACCAAAGATCTAAAAGAAGATTTATCACAGCAGGATGTCAAAGATAAAATAATTCGCAAACTCAATCTTATGACAGTTTCTCAAAGGGCCTCCTTACTAAAACTAATCGATAATTTTGAAATAAGCGCTAAATAAACTCCTTAAGACTTATCGTATGCAACAAATATATCCCCTTCTAGTTGTGTACGAAACTTTATTTAACCTATAGTAATCCTCTAACTGCCTTAAGTTTTGTAATTTTTAACATAAAATGAGCTTACCATAGTCATTTCGGCGATATCAACCGCCCGCAAAGCCCGTGTTTCAGCCGGATACGAAAAAAGACGCTTTATCCAAGCGTCTTTTTTATTAAAATGGCGGATGAGGAGGGATTTGAACCCCCGATACAGGTCACCCCGTATACACGATTTCGAGTCGCGCGCATTCAGCCTCTCTGCCACTCATCCAACATATATATCACTTCATGATAATCTTTGTTTCTACTCAGAACCAGTGCGCGCTACCCGGGCTAATCGCCCTCTCGCGCTTAATTGGCTCATCCATTCTCTGAATGGCTTTCGCCGATCTTCGCATTGCTTCGATTCCAGCCTCTCTGCCACTCATCCAATATATACATCATTTCATAATAATTTTTGTTTCCTCTCAGAACCGGTGCGTGCTACCCGGGCTAATCGCCCTCTCGCGCTTAATTGGCTCATCCATTCTCTGAATGGCTTTCGCCGATCTTCGCATTGCTTCGATTCCAGCCTCTCAGCCACTCATCCAACATATGCATTAAACAGTTTTCCTTATTAAAGGTTTTCTTGGCATTTTGCAAGCACATTTTTGTTATAGTCTCATAATCCATAAATTAACAGCACATATATTGACTTTTTATAGCTATTTATATACAATCATCGCGTAATAATTGTAAAGTTTTTATTGAAAGGAATTTAACATGGAATTTTTTCAAAAAACATTCGCCAATGAAATTGATAAACATCTTATCAGTGATGAGAGTTGCATAGTGAAGGAATATTCTCTTTATATCAAAGACCAAAAAATTGGCATAAAAATTTATCAAGAAGCCAATAATGAATATTCTTTTGCTTTAAGCCACTATTATCATGGTTCAAAGCAGGCAGGACCTTATATCCCATCCATACAAAGGGGCTTTAAATCTGTATCTGAGGCTTTGTCTTATGCTCATGGTGGTTTATTTGGTTTTTATGATCCTAATGACCCAAAAGCAAAATGGATTAAAAATAAAAGTTTTTAGTAATTTCCTACATTTCTCATTAATTTTGTGCTTGGCAATAAGGTAAAATTGTGCTATTTTATGAACAGTTTAGTATTATTAACAAATAAATTTACAAGTATGGAAGAATCAAAGAAAGTTGCGTTTGCATTTGTAATGATTGCAGCGTTGGGGATTGTGGTTACTTGGATTGCCGGTTATATGAAGAACACCGTATTGCTGGAAGCATCACTGATAACATCGGCATGCTGTGCTTGGATAGGCATTATGCTATATGTCTTCTGCAAGCTGCCCGTCCGCAACTTTGATTGACAACGAACTTACATCAACTAGAAAAGCGCTTCTCTAAACGGAAGCGCTTTTGCGTTTTTAAATCCCGCTTACAGCTCCGGCCAATTAAGAAGATAGTCCAAAAATTCGTCAATATAATCGCCGCGGCGGTTTTGATAATCCAGATAATAAGCGTGCTCCCAGACATCCAGCACGGTAATCACTTTTTTGCCCTGAGCTACCGGAGTATCAGCGTTGGAAGTCTTAAGGATTTGCAATTTATCGCCGTCTTGCACCAGCCATGCCCACCCGCTGCCGAACTGGCTCAGCGCGGCGTTTTTGAACTCTTGGCAAAATTCATCATACGAACCGAACTGTTTTGTAATCATTTCTGCCAACTTGCCTTTGGGTTCGCCGCCGCCATTGGGTTTGAGCGCGCGCCAAAACATCTGGTGGTTAAGAGCCTGCGCGGCATTGTTAAAGATTGCCTGTTTATCGGGCTGGCCGGCGGTTTTGCGGACAATTTCTTCCAGAGTCAGCGACTCATATTCCGTGCCGATAATCAGCTTATTCAGATTATCCAAATAGGTTTTGTAGTGCTTGCCATAATGAAATTCCAGCGTATTTTTAGAAATATAAGGCTCCAGGGCATCAATCGGGTACGGCAGTTCAATCATTTCAAACATAGTATCCTCCTTTGTGGTTGTCAGTGCTTTTTGATATAAGCATTGGTACCGATTTCATCAAGCATCTTTTGGTCTTTTTGTTCAAGTTCTTTGCGCTCGGCGGCGGCGCGCTGGCGGTCGACAATTTCAAAAGTTTTTTGCTCTTTGAACATATCGGAGATTTTATCGCGAATCGCCTCAATTTCGGCGCGGACTTGCTGCAAATGCTCTTCCTCGGCGTGGCGCAGCTCCAAATAACGCTTGGTATAAGCGCCAAAATCGCCCACCGCCGGATTTTGAGCGGCAAAAGCCTTTTCCGCGGCATAGCGTTCATCCATTTTGCGCAGATTATCCATCACGGCGGATTCTTCATTCATTTTATCCGCCATCAGCTTGCGCTGCTCGTCAATCTTAAATTTTTGAATCCGGCTCAGGGTTTTGAGAGACTTATTCATTTAAGTCAGACTTCCATAGAATAAGGAATCGCCAAAATATTGCCCAACAGCTCATAGCATTCCGGCAGAGTGAAACGCTCCTGTTTGCCCTGCGACAAAAAGGCCTCAATTTTGGGATAATAGAAAATTGCCTCATCAACATTCTTATTGGAGCCTTTTTTGTAGGCGCCAAGGCGAATCAGCTCGGCCATATCCTCATAAGCGGCAATATATTTGCGCGCTTTGGAAACCAGCGCAAACTCCTCTTTGGTATCGCAGTCGGGCATAGTACGAGAGATTGAACGCAAGATATTGATAGCCGGATAACGCCCGCGCTCGGCAATAGCCCTGTCCAACACAATGTGCCCGTCCAAAATGGAGCGCACGGCATCAGCTACCGGCTCATTGTGATCATCGCCGTCAACCAAAACCGTAAACAACCCTGTGATTGTTCCATTGCCTGCTCCGGGGCCTGCCCGCTCCAATAATTTCGGCAGTTCAGAAAAGACGCTCGGCGTATATCCTTTTGATGCCGGCGGCTCCCCAACGGAGAGAGCTATTTCTCTTTGCGCCATTGCAAAACGGGT
>JBNMLW010000060.1:0-6059 GCA_050875025.1 Alphaproteobacteria bacterium | reverse complement strand
GTTTTGGGATTGAATGTTTCGGCCGCTGCCGATACCTATAACCGGCGCACTTTTGCTCCCGGGGCAGAGATTCAATCTCAGCCGGTTGAGGCCAAACCGGCTTCTGAACCATTGCCGGCCAAAGAAAGTTCCGGCTGCAATACCTGCGCTTTGCGCCGTTTGTTTAACTAAGGAGAAAATGCAATGAGATTAAATTTGGGCAAGTCAAAAGAAAAAGATATGGCTAACGCGATTCGTTTTTTGGCGGCCGAAGCTATCGATAAGGCCAATTCCGGACACCCCGGCATGCCCTTGGGCATGGCCGATGTTGCCACTGTGCTGTTTACCAAATTTATCAAACTCAACCCGCAGGCGCCGCGTTGGTTTGACCGTGACCGTTTTGTCCTTTCTGCCGGGCACGGTTCCATGCTTTTGTATTCGGTTTTATATTTGTTGGGTTATCCGGATATTGACATCGAAGATATCAAAAATTTCCGCCAGCTTGGTTCCAAGACCGCCGGCCATCCGGAGTACGGGCATCTTTCCGGAATTGATATGACCACCGGGCCTTTGGGGCAGGGCATCAGTTCCGCTGTCGGCATGGCCATGGCCGAGAGAATTTTGGCTGCCAAATACGGCGAAGACGTCTGCAATCACTATACTTATGTAATTGCCGGCGACGGCTGCCTGATGGAAGGCATTTCCGAAGAGGCAATTTCGCTGGCCGGACACTGGAAATTAAACAAGCTGATTGTCTTTTGGGACAACAATAATATCACTATCGACGGGCATGTGTCCGATGCCAACTCCACCGACCAGATTAAGCGTTTTGAGGCCGTCGGCTGGAATACCATAAGCATTGACGGGCAAAATTACAAAGAGATTGAAAAAGCCATCAAAAAGGCTCACAAATCCCAAAAGCCGACCCTGATTGCCTGCAAAACCACAATCGGTTTCGGAGCTCCGCACAAATGCGGCACTTCCAAATGCCATGGTTCTCCATTGGGAGCCGAAGAAATTGCGGCCATGCGCCAAGCTTTAGGCTGGAATGCTGCTCCGTTTGAGGTTCCTGCTTCGATTCTTAATCAATGGCGTGAGGCCGGCAAACGCTCTGCCGCCGAGTATCAGGATTGGGAAAAACGTGCCAAAGCCAAAGGCAGAGAGTTTCTTAATGCCATTGAGGGCAAGCTTCCCAAAGGTTGGGACAAAGAGCTGAATGCCCTTAAAGAAACCGCAATCAAAGAGCAGACCAAAGTTGCTACCCGCAAAGCCTCGCAAATGTGTTTGGAGGCAATTGTTCCGCATATTCCGGAGATTGTCGGCGGTTCGGCAGATTTGGCGGCATCTAACCTGACGCTGACCAAGGCTTCCAAAACCATTACTGCTCAAGACTACAACGGCAACAACCTTATGTATGGAATTAGAGAACATGCCATGGGCGCTGTTATGAACGGGCTGGCCTTGCACGGCGGAATTATTCCGTTTGGCGGAACATTCTTTGTGTTCTCCGATTATATGCGTCCGTCCATGCGTTTGGCCGCGCTGATGGGGATTCGCGTAATCTATGTCCTCACTCATGATTCTATCGGCGTAGGCGAAGACGGGCCGACTCATCAGCCGATTGAGCATTTAGCCTCTTATCGCTGCATGCCAGGTATTTTGACATTCCGTCCCTGCGATGTGGTAGAAACTGCCGAGGCCTGGCAGCTGGCTCTGGAAAATGAGCGCCAGCCGAGTATTTTGGCGCTCACCCGGCAGGGGCTGCCGCTGCTGCGCAAATCTGCCCAAGAGAATCTGACAGCCAAAGGCGGCTATATTATGGCCGGTGATGCGCAAAAACGTCAGGCTACAATTATTGCCACCGGTTCTGAGGTCTCTATGGCGATGGAAGCTCGTGCCAAACTGGCAGAGGAAGGAATTGATGTAACGGTTGTTTCTATGCCGTGTTGCGAGTTGTTTGACGCTCAACCGGAGCCGTATCGTCAAGAGGTTTTGGGCAAAGCCCCGCGTATTGCCGTTGAGGTCGCTACCAAATACGGATGGGAGCGCTATGTCGGAGAAAACGGCGATATTATCGGAATGGATGGCTTTGGCGCTTCCGGACCGGCCGGAGAATTATATAAATACTTCGGCATAACGGTTGAAGAAGTTGTTGAAGCCGTTAAGAACTGCCTCAAGTAAAAAAAAGCCCTCTTCGGAGGGCTTCTCTTTAACGGCCTTTATTTTTTTGCCAGTTAAACGCGAACATTTTGTTAACATCTTGATTTTTGTAAAGGCGGTGGGTCGCCTCATATTCGCTGATGGCCTTTTGCACCATCGGCTGCGGAGTTACGACTTTATCTTTAGTATAAACCGAAAAATCCACCAGCTTGCCGTCAATTGGAAAAGTAAGGCAAGTTCTGACGCGCTTATCCATTTCCTTTTTATCCGATTCTTCCGGCAGCAGCAAATTAAGTTTTTCTGCTTTTCTAATGTAATATTCCACATCTTTTAAGCTTGTATAAGCATATTTAGGCTTATCTTTGGCAATCCAGCGGTCAAATACGGCATTAACCAGCACGGCATATTCTTTTTGTCTGGCTTCCGGAGAGGTATCAAACGGATTGATTTCCCCGTTCTTCAGCGCTTTTACATAATTATCCTTACTGTAAAATTCATTAATATTTTTGCTTTTCAGGTATCTTTCCCGCTCATAAATCCGGCGGCCGACTTCTGCCCCGATTTCGTTATATTGTCCGATTCTCGCCAAGTCGCTCAGACTCATCAGCCCGACTTGAGCTATTCCGTTGGGCGCGCAATGCGGGTCTTTATACGGCACCTTGGGATTAACAGATAAAGTATCAATCTGTGTCTTGTAGGGCATGCTCTTGATTTGGCTGCGCCGATGGAACGTAAGATGGCAGAGCTCATGGACTTTTACGCTGCTGACATATTGTTCAACATTAAATTTTTCAAAAAATTTTATAAAAGCCGAATCTTTAGGAGAAGCGCCCTTGTAGTCAAATACAAAATATTTGATTTCAACTTTATCTTTGTTGGGAATATATTGCCCCAGGCAATTTCGCTTTCTTGCTGTTTCTTTATTAATTGTCAAAGTATCATAATCAAAGTCTTCGCTGATTTCCAAAAACTCGCTGAAACTTTTGGCGCGTCCATCCACAAAGGCTTTGAATATATTGTCTTTGCCTTCCAGTTTCCGCGGAGCTTCCACTCGCTTATAAGTATCGCAGCAGACTGAGCCGCTCAATACCGCGGTTGTCAAAAATCCCAAAAACAATTTTCTAAGTTTGTCAGATTGCTTTAATGCCATTGTCTTATCCTCACTACTTCAACATCATAACACAATTTTAAAATAGAATAAACCTCTAAAATTAGCTTGCCAAACAACAATTTTGCATGGCAATGTTTACCAATTTTTAGATTTAGTCTGCTACAATACCGCTCAAATAATTTTTGAGGATTCGCACTATGAATATATTTTTTGAAGCGGTCGGGTATCTGGCCGGGATTTGTGTGGCAATAGCTTTTTTTCCGCAGGCTTGCAAAATTATCAAAACCCATGATGTCCGCGGGCTTTCGCTCGGAACTTATCTGATTTATAATGTGGGCTTGGTCAGCTGGGTGGTATACGGCGGCTATCTTCATTCTGTTCAGATGGTAGTTTTTAACACTATCAGCCTTATTAATGCTCTGCCGATTTTGATTATGATTATTCGCTATCATAAACGCTAAAAAATTCTTGCAAAGCAAAGCGGTTGTTATTATATTTTCAACAGTTGATTTTATATATTTAAGGAGAAAATAATGCCTTTAGTTACAATGCGTCAGATTCTTGACCATGCGGCCGAAAACAGCTACGGCGTTCCGGCTTTTAACGTTAACGATATGGAACAGATTATTGCCGTGCTGCAAGCAGCCCGCAAAGTTAATGCTCCGGTTATTTTGCAAACTTCCACCGGCGCCCGTAAATTTGCCGGCGATCCGATGATTCGCCACATGGTTGCCGCCGGTATCGAGATGTTTCCGGAGCTGCCGATTTGCTTGCACCAGGATCACGGCGCTTCTGTTAACATCTGCCAGTCTGCCATTGTGAACGGCTATTCTTCAGTTATGATGGATGGTTCTTTGGAAGCCGACGGCAAGACCCCGTCTTCTTTTGAATACAATGTAAATGTTACCAAAGAAGTTGTTGCCCGCGCTCATGCTGTTGGTGCTTCGGTTGAAGGCGAGCTTGGCGTTATCGGTTCTCTGGAAACCGGTAAAGGCGACAAAGAAGACGGCCACGGTGCTGAGGGTACTATTGATAAAAAACGTCTGGTTACCGATCCGGACGAGGCAGCACGTTTTGTAGCTGAAACTCACTTGGATGCTTTGGCTGTTGCCGTTGGAACCTCTCACGGCGCTTATAAGTTTACCCGCAAGCCCGATGGCGATATTTTGGCTATTGACGTGATTGAAAAGATTCACAAAAAACTGCCCAACACCCACATGGTTATGCACGGTTCTTCTTCAGTTCCGCAAGAGCTGCAGGATTTGATTAACGCTTATGGCGGCGCAATTCCGCAGACTTATGGCGTTCCGGTAGAAGAGATTGTCCGCGGCATCAAGTCCGGCGTTCGCAAAGTTAACGTTGATACCGATTGCCGTATGGCTATCACCGGCGCAATCCGCCGTCTGTTTGCCGAGAACCCTAAAGAGTTTGATCCTCGCAAATACCTCAAACCTGCTATTGAAGAAATGCAGAAGGTTTGCGAAGCACGCTACATTGCCTTTGGTGCTGCCGGCCACGCTGATCAAATCAAAGCTATTCCGATGTCGGTTATGGCTAAACGTTATGCCGAAGGCGAACTCTAGTTCAGGCTTTTCGCATAAATTAAAAAAAGGCGGTGACAATCACCGCCTTTTTTGCTATAAGGCTCACAGGAGAAGACATCTATGCTGCGGATTAGTAATCTTAAATTTGATATTTCAATTGAAGTTTCGGCACTGCCAGAGCTGGTTGCCGAGTTTTTGGGCGCAAGCGCAAAATTTTCCTCGTTTAAGGTGGTCAAACGCGCGGTAGATGCCCGCAGCCGCACTCAAGTTTGTTTTGTTTATACCATAGATATTGAAACTTCCGAAGAAGGTTTAATTTTGCGTCGGAACCTGCCCAGGGTTGCAAAGATTGTTCCTGAACCGCAGTTAAACATACCGCGCCTCAAGCCCGCGGTTTTGCGTCCGATTGTCGTCGGCAGCGGGCCGGCCGGGATGTTTGCCGCTCTGACCTTAGCCAAGGCCGGACAAAAACCGATTGTTTTAGAACGTGGCTCCGAGGTCTCAGAACGGCAGCAAGAGGTAAAAAAATTTTGGGCAGCCCGCAAACTTAATCCCGAGAGCAACGTGCAGTTTGGCGAGGGCGGCGCCGGTACTTTTTCCGACGGAAAATTAATGACCGGTATTAAAAAAGATACCTATACGGCAGAAGTTTTTAACGAGTTTGTAGCCGCCGGAGCGCCGGAAGATATTTTGTGGCTGGCCAAGCCGCACCTGGGCACTGATAAACTGGCGCTGATTGTTCGCAATATCCGCGCCAAAGTTGAAAAGCTCGGCGGCGAATACCGCTTTAATAACAAGCTGGAAGATATCATCATTAAGGACGGCAAATTAGCCGCTGTTCGGGTGCGCAATGCGGTTGGCGCCTTATATGAGCAGCCGGCAGATACTCTTATTTTGGCTATCGGGCATAGCGCCCGCGATACTTTTGAAATGCTGTTTTTGCACAAATTGCCGATGGAAGCCAAACCGTTTTCGGTCGGCGTACGCATCGAACATCCGCAGAGCCTGATTGATAAGGCTGTTTATCACTCTTTTGCCGGCAACCCTAAGCTTGGCGCGGCAGACTATAAATTAGCGGTGCATTTGCCTAACGGGCGTTCGGCATACAGCTTTTGTATGGGTCCGGGGGGAGGGGTTGTTGCCGCGGCTTCTGAGAGCGGACATTTGGTAACCAACGGCATGAGTTATTATGCGCGGGACAAGCAAAATGCCAACTCCGCGTTGCTGGTTGGGGTGGAGCCGAGTGATTTTGAGGGCACGCACCC
>JBNMLW010000059.1:0-6190 GCA_050875025.1 Alphaproteobacteria bacterium | reverse complement strand
TTACAGCAGTTATATTTTAATTGCAAGCAAAATTTTAAAATAATTTAAAAGAATTTTAATCTATTTGCAGATAAACTCCAAATTAACGAAGAATCTTCATTTTTCGCACTTAGTTTTTGATAAAAATACCTTTACAAAAACTGTTTATGGTGTAAAAAGCTTAAGTGTATGTATTTTTTAATAAAAGGTGCTTTATTCAATGTCAAAATCTGCAATTAAAACCTATTTATCGATGGCTGCAATGTTTGTTCTCAGCGGATGCGCTTATTCATCCGACGCGTTGTTCCCGTCTTTGTTCGGCTCTGACGAGCAGGAAGATGCCGTATCTATTGATGCTGCCGATGAGGCCGCTTTGCCGGCTTTGGGTTCTACCAACTTTGAACCGGTAAAGATTTCTGAAGGCAGCAATACCGGAACTTTTGTCGGACAGAAAGTTGCTACTTTCCGCGGCGAACTTACCCAGCTGCAGTCTTCTATCAAAGCTAACAATGCCCAACTGCAGCAAATCCGTTCTTCAGTTATTAACAATGCCCTGCAGTATCACAAAGTTACCGGCATGATTGAGGCTAAACTCCAAGTCGGCACCACTCCGGGCAACCCGCAGATGTTTACAATGTTGGAAACGGCACAGAATAATATTCAGGTTATGAATGCCAACACCAATGCCCTGACTCAATTGGCAGGCAAAGTTGCCGCTGACACCGCCAACACCGATTATCTGGTTGATGCCATCCGCGCAGCCTATACAATCTCCGGCGCTGTTGATGAAGACCACCGCCAGCTGCATGTGTTGGAAAACGAGGCCAGCCAGACTTCTGTTCTGATGAACAGCCTGTTGAATGAAGTAAACAGCGACATTGCCCGCCAGAAACAATATATTAACACCGCTAATGACACTATTGTAGGGCTCAGCTCGGCAATCAAGGTTGGCAGCTACGGCGTAAATAATGTTCCGATGGGCTACAGCAATGCAAATACCGCACGTTTTGGCGCCAGCGCCGCTACTAACAGCAGTTCTCCGTTGTTTGTGGCCAAATTCAACAAGGCCGGCGTTAAATATAAAGACGGTTTGAAACAGGCAGTTGCCACCGCTCAGTCCAAAAAGCCGAATGTGATTTTTGACGTAGTGGCCGTAAGCCCGGCTACCGGTTCTTCTGCCGTTGCAAAAAACAATGCTACTCAAATCTTTCAGGATATGATTGATATGGGAGTAAGCGCCGACAGAATCAACCTTTCAGCCAAGACGGGAACCGGCTCTTCTTCCGAAGTTCAGATTTTTGTACGCTAGTTGAAAAATATAAGCACTGTAAGAGCCGTCCGTTGGGGCGGCTTTTTTATTGTCTGCCAGTAACCAGCAAAAGAAAAGGCCGCTCATAATAAGCGGCCTCTTTGACGTTTCAGAATATCGGTTACATACAACCGTGTGTTTCTTTAGCGTATTTAGCATATTGCTTATAGTAATATTCCAGGCTTTCCTGCACTTGGCGATTGACGCTGCCTTTAGGATAATGCCCGTGTTTATCCATAGTGCCGGCTTTGATTCCGGTAAGGATTTCAATTCCGTCATCCACGGTATCAACTGCCCAAACATGAAACAGCCCTTCATCTACCGCTTTGAGGATATCTTCACGCAGCATCAGATCTTTTACGTTTGTCCGCGGAATAATAACTCCGTGTTCGCCGGTCAACCCGTGATGAGAGCAAACATCAAAGAAACCTTCTATCTTTTCATTGACGCCGCCAATCGGCTGAATCTCGCCAAACTGGTTGATAGATCCGGTTACGGCAATACTCTGTTTAATCGGCAAACCGGTAATGGCGGAAATCAGGCAATAATACTCTGTTGAAGAGGCGCTGTCGCCATCCACGCCGCCGTATGACTGCTCAAAAACAATGGAGGCAGAAAGCGACAACGGCGTATATTTGGCAAAGCGGTTGGCAATCAGACTCTCCAAAATCAAGACGCCTTTGGAGTGAATCGGGCCGCTCATATCAATCTCGCGCTCAACATTGATAAACTCACCCTTGCCGATACGCGCTTGAGCCGTAATGCGGGCGGGCTTGCCAAAGCTGTTGCGGGAGAAGTTGTAGACAACCAAGCCGTTAATTTGCCCGACCTTTGCTCCTTCGACATCAATGAGAATCGTGCCTTTATCGATTTGCTCCTGCATTGCCTGTTTAATACGGTCAGAACGATATATCTGAGCCTCAATAGCCTGCTCGATGTGGTTCTTGCCGATTTGGTTGGCTTTGGACTTGCGCGCCCAATAATCTGCCTCGCGCAGCAAATCGCCGATAGAGGCGATGTGGGCGGTTAGTTTTTCGGAGCTCTCGGCCAAACGAGAAGAATATTCAATAACTTTGGCAACCGCCTGCTTGTTGAGCGAACGCAGTTTTTTCTTTTTGGACAAAGAGCCGATTAATTTGGCATATTCTATCTCATTTTGCGGCGTTCTATCCATCAGAACGCCGAAATCAGCCTCAACTTTGAAGAAATCCGAAAAGTCCGGATCACGCTCAGAAAGCATATCATACAAATCCTCATCACCGGTCAAAATCACTTTGATGTTCAAAGGAATCGGCTCCGGATCAAGCGAGATAGTCGTAAAGGTGGTTTCTTCGCTCGGAGCTTCAATCTTAATTGTTTTGGAAGCCAGAGCGCGCTTGAGAGAATCCCATGCATAAGGCTGAATCAGCAGCTTGCGTGCGTCTATCAGCAGGAATCCGCCGTTGGCATTGTGCAAAGCGCCGGCCTTGATTAAGGTGAAGTCGGTAAGCAGGGCGCCATATTGCTGAATACGCTCAACGCGGCCGACCAGATTACCTTGAGTGGGATGATCCAAGTGAACAATCGGAGCTCCGGCCTCGGGGTCATTTTTGACAACTACATTAACCTTGAATTTGGCATATTTGTCTTCTTCAGGCTGTTTGAATTTGGAGAACAAGGCGCTGAGCGGATCATCGCTATTGCCGTCAGGGTTAGCGGTTACCGGAGTTTCCGGCGCCGGCAAAAACTCGTCGACATTGGCCACAATATATTTTTGAATGCTCTTTAAAAATTCATTGGCGCAACGATGCCCTTTATATTTGGCATGCAGTTCATCAATCGGCTTTTTGACAGCAATTTTGAGGAATTTTTCACGCAAATCGTTGCTTTCTTTGCGCTGCTTTTCTTCCCACTGCGGCATATCCTGCGCGGTATTTTCAATCTCTTCCTGCATCTGATTGAGATCTTCAATCAGTTTCTTTTTCTCTTCTTCGGGCAGTTCCTCAAAAGCCTCCGGGCTCAATACCTCGCCGTTTTTGACCGGAGCAACAACCAAGCCTACCGGCATGTGCAGCAAAGATACGCTTTTGCCTTTGGCTTTTTTCTGCAGCATTTTGATATATTTTTCTTTGTACTGCTTATATTTCTCATTAATAATGCTCAGACTGGCTTTATATTCATCGCTCTCCAAAATAGTAGGAATGACTGAAGAAAATGTTTCAATAAGCTTGTCAATATCTTTGGCAAATTCAGCTGCCGTACCAGCCGGAAAACTGATGGCGTGCGGCTTATAGGGTTCATCAAAATTATAAACATAAGCCCAATCTTCAGGCGCCGGACGCTTTTTGGCCTCTTCTACCAGCACGCGCTTAACCAGACTGGTTTTGCCGGTTCCTTCCGGCCCGAGGCAAAACAGGTTATAACCTTTAGACTGAATATTAATACCGATTTCCACCGCGCTAAGAGCACGATCCTGCCCCAAAGCCGAAAGTCTTTCTTCCAGCTCGGCAGTAGTAGAAAACTTGAACTTTTGCGGATCACATTTGGTGTAAAGCTCTTTAGATTTCAGTCTGGTAATGCTCATAATAAAAAATTCCTATAGATTAGATTTACAGATATGCTATGCTGTATAATAATTTGTTAAAAGCTAACATTGAGTAAAGAAACACAAAATTTATGGAATATTTGGCATTTATCGCGGCAATAATAATCATACCTCTGGTTATGCTGCTGCACTATAATAAAAAGCTGCGGGAACAGGCAATTCAGAAAGTTTTGGAACGCAATCTGCTGCGAGAACAGAACAAAAATCTTTGGTACTCCAGCCTGAGCGTCAGGAAGGCGGCAAAAGCCCTCAATAAACTTTCCAAAAAGCAATTACAACCGTTGTTTGCCGAACTCAAAACCGGCAAGCTGAATCTGCTTTTGCAACAGTTGGATAAAGACACCGTCAATGAAATAAAAGCTATTAAAGGCCAAGGTAAAAGATTTGCCTCTCAACTGCAAAAAGCCGAAAAAGCCTTGCTTGATATCAAGGCTGCTGAAGCGGCAAAAATTATTGAATCGCTCTCTCCGCGCAATAAACTTGAACAAGCCAGATTGAATTACATCCAATCTTGGCTGGCTCTGGCAGAAGGCGATTTGCTCAGCGCCTCGCAAAAAGCAGCCGGCGCGGCAAAATTCTTTCAAAAAAACAATATGCTGTATGAAGAAGCCCAAACTTATTTGCTGAGCGGCACCATTTATCGGGTAAGCGCGGTTACCGATACAGCTGATTTTATGCTGCGCACCGCGGCGGAAATATTTGCCGCAATCGGAGCCAATGCCAAACAAGCCGAGGCATACGGACATTTGGGCATGTTGATGGTGATGCAGGAACGTTTTGAGGAGGCGCGCGATTACTTCGGCAAAGCGCAAAATCTGTTTAAATATGCCAAAGATATGAACGGATATGCCGAAATTTTGAACCAGCAGGCATTAACGGATTTGATTGATAACAACCCGAAAAAAGCCGCTAAAACCGCGGCCGAAGCCGAGAAAATATTTAAGGATTTGGCTGATGCGCGCGGCCAGGCTATGAGCTTGGATATTGCGGCGCAAATTGCCGCCGGCCAAGCACAGTGGAAAAAAGCAGCCGGCAAAGCGGCAGCGGCGTATAAGCTGTATGAACAGACAGACAACCGGCCGGCCAAATTAGAAATGGAGTTATTGTTGGCGCAAGCTGATTTTGAAACCGCCAAGACCGCGACTGCCGAAAAACGCTTGCGCAAAATCATTGCTGAAGACAAATCCTGCAAAAGCTGTTTTCATATAGCCAATGCCTATAATCTGCTGGGGATAATCTATCTGCAACAAGGAGACTTGCGGCGGGCGGAAGGAATCTTTCAGCAGTCGTTGAGCGCGGAGCTGCAAAACGAACGCTGGTACGGCGCCGCTATAGATTACGCCAATATTGCACTGACGGCTTATCGCCGCGGGCACAAGGACAACGGCGACAAGAATCGGGAAATGGCAATAAAATGCGCGCAAGACGCTGGCGCGGAAAGTTTGGCCGAAATACTAAAACAACGGCTGAATTAATAATATCCGAGACGAATATTTATCAGCGGATAGGCCTTTTTGTTTTTGGGCAGCTTGACCGACAATTTATCTATGCCGATATTTTGGAACGACAAAACATAAAAACCCGGGGCACGCAGAAAGTTATAGCGTTTTCCTCTATCGGTGAACAACAGGCGGTTTTTGACCTCGAGGCGGGTATTTTCCATAAAATCATCAAGTTCCTGAGACCAGGAGGGAACCCCAAAATCACCATACACCACAACCGGATTATCCTGCTCGGAAATAAAGTGGTGCAGCTGCTGCAGAGCGATATGGCGCTTTTTGTCAGAGAGTTTGCGCAAATATACCCTGATTACCGTAAGTTCGTGAGAATCTTGCTCAACGGCCACAAAAGGGGCAATAGTTTTTTCACCAAGCACCAGATGTCCGCGGCGCAAAATTCTAATCTCCGGAGCAGATACTTCCAAAGCGCTTTCCGGAGCATAAGATAATTCCAGCTCATGTTCTGATTTGACTCCGGCATTGAAGAACAAATGTGCCGACGAAGCAATCAAAAGGTAATTGAGAACCAACAAAAAAGCCATTAACCCGGCGTAGCAAAAGCGCCCGATAGACAAAGCATAGGCAAAAACCGAAAGGAGAATAAGATATATCTGAAACAGCCAGTTTTTGATTCCTAAAAAATTTTCCGGCAAAAACAGAAAGAGCGTAAGCAGACAGAAAATTATTGAAGCGGCGTGCAAAAAACGGCTCTCGCGGGCATGTTTTTTCTTTTGTGACAAATATCCCATATTATTTTATTTCTCTTATATTTTATTAACCATTTGGCTTTTATAGTATTTCCTTGACATAGTATAGCTT
>JBNMLW010000058.1:0-6223 GCA_050875025.1 Alphaproteobacteria bacterium | reverse complement strand
GTGTCAAAGGCCTTGGTTGCAATTACCTGCAGTTTGGGGTTTAGGGTGGTGCGGATAAGCAGCCCGCCCTCATTCAAAGCCTCATCGCCAAAGCTGGCGGTTACTTTGCGGCGGACTTCTTCGCTGAAATATTCGGCGTCTTTGACAAATTCGCCGCGACGGGCAATAACTTCCAACGGTTTGGATTTGGCGGCTTCGCCGTCTTCAGCGTTGACATAGCCGTCTTCAACCATACGGTCAATCACCCAGTTGCGGCGGGCAACCGCAGCGGCATATTTGGTTTTGGGATTATAGTTGTTCGGCCCTTTGGGCAAGGCAGCCAAATAAGCAACTTCTTCAATACTCAAATCGTCAAGCGCTTTGCCGAAATAGTTTAAGGCCGCGGCGGCAACGCCGTAAGAACGGTTGCCAAGGTAAATCTCATTGAGGTAAAGCTCAAGAATGTGTTGTTTGGTAAAAGCCTGTTCCATACGGGTGGCCAGCAAAGCCTCTTTGATTTTGCGCTTATAAGAAACCTCTGAAGTGAGCAAAAAGTTTTTGGCAACCTGCTGAGTGATGGTAGAAGCGCCGGCAGGACGACGGCCGCGGCCGATATTTTTGACATTGGCCAAAACCGCGCGGATAATACCCAGCGGATCAACCCCGAAATGGCTGTAAAAGTTTTTGTCCTCGGCAGAAATAAAAGCATTTTTTACCAATGCGGGAATTTTGTTCTCGGGCACAAAGAGGCGCTTTTCTGAGGCATATTCCATCATCAGCTGGCCATCGCCGGCATAGAGTCTGGTGGTTACGGCCGGTTCATATTCCGCCAACTGCAGATAATCGGGCAACTCTTGAGACATCTGCCACACGGAAGTGATAACCACAACCAAAACAATTACCGCAAAAAAGAAAAACGTGCTCAACAGCGAGGACAGAGTTTTTAACATGGCAGACCCGATAAAATTTTAGATAAAACAACTTGTTTGTGCAGATTTATAGCTAAAAAAAAATTGCCTGTCAAATACTAAAAGACAGATGCGTGCTGCATATTGTCAAAATAGCGGTCAATGGCTTTGGCGGCAGAAACAGCAAGTTTTTTGCGGTAGGATTTTTGCTGCAGCTGTTTTTCTTCAGCGCGGTTAGAAAGATAGCCAAGTTCCATCAAAACCGAAGGGACATCAGGCGCCTTGAGCACGGCAAAACCGGCAAAACGGTGAGTATTGTCGAGCGTGTGGGTAGATTTGCGCATCTCCTGCACCATAAAGGTGGCAAACTCAGAAGAGCGGTTAAGAGTTTCGCGCTGCGCCAAATTGAGCAAAACATCAGACACTTCTTTGGAGTGCTCGGCAAAATTCAACCCGGCGACAATATCGGCTTTGTTTTCTTTTTCAGCCAGGGCGGCAGCCTCTTTGTCGGAGGCTTTTTCCGACAGAGTATATACCGAAAGGCCGGTAGCCTTTTTGTTGGCGGCGCTGTCGGCATGGATAGAAAGGAATAAATCGGCATCATGGCGGCGGGAGATTTTGACACGGTCGCGCAACGGAATAAATATATCGCGGTTGCGGGTCAGATAAACCGTATATTTGCCGCGCTTGTCCAGCTCTTCCTTAAGTTCTCTGGCCATGGCCAAAGTGATGTTCTTTTCATATACGCCGGAGATTCCGATAGCGCCGGGATCAACTCCGCCGTGCCCCGGATCCAGCACAATGATTTTTTTGGCAGATTTTTTGGCCGGCATCGCCTTAGAGGCTGAAGAAGCTTTGGCTATCTGCCGGTTTTGGCCGTAAGAATCGTTGCTGATAGCCGAATCGTTGCCGACTTTGGCGGCAAACTCACGCTCAGAGGCCGGCTCCAAGTCAATAACAAAACGCCAGCTGAATTTGCTTTGCGGCTGCAGCATAAATACTTTTTTGACAGTTACCGGACGCAGCAGATCAAATACTACCCGCACTCCGCCGGCACCGGCCGTGCCAAGCCGGACAGAAGAAACAAAATCATTGGCGGCAACCGACTGCTGCAGTTTGGATGAAGCTTCGGCATTTTGAGTATCGACAACCAAACGGCGCGGCTCATTGAGCAAAAATACTTTATAATCAAATTGAGAATCGGCATCCATAACTATGCGCGCGCTGCCCACTCCCTGCCCAACCCGGGCACCGGAAATCTGCGCGGCGTTGGCCGCGCCGGACAAGCACAAAGCACAGGCCAGAACCGCAACAAACGGGCGCCAGCACCTTTGCAATATGTCGGAAAAGCGTTTCATCTTAATATATTAAGGCCTCATTATCTCAAAATCAGGTATAATTATAGCGCAGACTTCTTACCAATATCTTAAAACCGGCAAAAATATGCGTATACATTATTTTATTGTTGTGTTTTAAAACAAAACGTATATTCTGGAGAAGGTTTACGGGAATCTGATGTATCGGATGCGCTCTTTTTTATGTAAAAAGATGTAAATTTGCAAGGGCAAAATCTGGTACCGCCACCTCATCATTAGGATAGGACGGCTTTTTCCGTGAATATAAAAAGGCAATTTCTGCCGGACGGGTTTTCGGCGTGAGGCAAATCAATCAATAAGAAGAATCAAAGCCTTGCGTCATTAAAGAGATGTATAGAGTGAAACTTTTGATAGTTTTGACATTGCAGGCAGCTATTCCGAACAGCGTTTCGGACTAGCAGTTGTGTTCTTTAAACTCCCTCCGGCCGTGGTATAAATATATGTGTTCTGTCTTGTGGACAGAGCCCGCTTGGAGAATTATTGATGACAAAAAGAATGCTGATTGACGCTACCCAGCCCGAAGAAACGCGCGTTGTGGTAGTTGACGGCAACAAACTTGAAGATGTTGAGTTTGAAACCACCCACCGCCGCCAGATTAAAGGCAATATTTATTTGGGCAAAGTTATGCGAGTTGAACCCTCTCTGCAGGCATGCTTTGTTGATTATGGCGGAAACCGCCACGGATTTATGGCATTTGGCGAAATCCACCCCGATTACTACAATCTTTCGGCTGAAGAGCTGGCCGCGGTTGACCAGGAAGTTGACGAGATAATCGAAAACAAAAAACAGGCAATTAAGGAGCGCGAGGCTGAACGCGAACGCATCCGCAAAGAAAAGGCCGCCGCCCGAGAAGCCCGTGAGGCCGAAAAAGCACGTTTGGCCGCTGAGGCTGCCCAAGCTGCCGCCGACGAAACCGCGCAGATAGAAGCAGAGGCTCAACCGGAAGCCCGGGCAGAAGAAAAAGCCGCCGAAGAGCCCAAAGAAGAAACCGCTGCCGAGGTTGTTGCAGAGACAGCAGCTCAGGCTGAAGCTCCGGTCAGCGAAGAGGATGAGAAAAAGCATCCGCAGAAAAAACGCCTGATGAAAAAACGCATCCGCAAACAGGAAGAAGCCAAAAAAGAGGCGGAAGAAACCCTGAAGGTGCTGACGGAAGACGCCGGGTGTGAAGAACCGGCTATCAGCGAAGAACCGGAAGAGGCCGAAACCAAACCGGTATCCGCCGTTGATGACGAGATTGATATTGACGATGATGACGATGCCGAGTTGGATTTTGAGCTGCAGCGCAAGCTTATCCGCGCCCGCAAGCTCTTCCACCGCCACAAAATTCAAGATGTAATCAAAGAAGGGCAGATTGTTCTGGTACAGGTTGTTAAGGAAGAACGCGGCAACAAAGGCGCGGCTTTGACAACTTATCTCTCTTTGGCCGGACGTTATTGCGTGCTGATGCCCAACCGGATTAAGAGCGGCGGCGTATCGCGCAAGATTACCAATGCGGCAGACCGCAACCGCCTGAAAGGAATCGTCCGCGAACTGCCGCTGACCTCGGATATGTCGATTATTGTCCGCACTGCCGGCGAGGAAAAGACCAAAACCGATATTGTCCGCGACTATAACTACCTTATCCGCACCTGGAACCAAATCCGCCTTGATTCTTTGCAGATGAAGGCTCCGGCTCTTATTCACGAGGAAGGCAACCTGATTAAACGCGCCCTGCGCGATATCTACAGCAAAGATACGGCGGAAATTATTGTTGCCGGTGATGAGGCTTATAAACTGGCAAAAGACTTCTTTAGAATCCTTTCTCCGCACAACTTGAAAAAGATAAAGAACTATCGCAACAACGATATGCCGCTGTTTCAGCGCTTTCAGGTTGAGGGGCAGTTGGATAAACTGCATGATACCAATGCTCAGCTGGAATCCGGCGGGTATCTGGTAATTAACCCGACAGAGGCTTTGGTCTCTATTGATGTTAACTCCGGACGCGCCACCAAAGAAAAAGATTTGGAAGAAACCGCGCTTAAGACTAATCTGGAAGCCTGCGATGAAATCGCACGCCAGCTCAGAATGCGTAACCTGGCCGGTTTGGTGGTTATTGACTTTATTGATATGGATGAGCCGGCTAACAACCACGCGGTTGAAAAACGCATGAAAGAGGCTCTGAAGAAAGACCGTTCCAGAATCCAGGTCGGAAAGATGAGCATGTTCGGGTTGTTGGAACTCTCCCGCCAGCGTATGCACTCAGCTTTTTGGGAAAGCAACTACCAGATTTGTCCGCACTGCCAAGGCAAAGGGATTGTCCGCACAACGGAATCCGGCGCGGTATATGTGCTGCGCGGTATTGAAGAAGAAGGTATTAAGAACCGCTCTTCCAAGATTAATGTTTTTGTTCCGACTGATACGGCTATCTATATTTTGAACCAAAAACGCAAGATGCTGGTTGGTTTGGAAGAAAAATATAAGATGGAAGTGGTTATCAGCGCCGATGACAGCATAAAGTGCATTTCTGATTACAGAATCGAACGCACCAAAATGACCAAAGAGGACAAACAAGAGAAACCGCAAACCGCCCCGACCCCGGCTCCGGTGCAGCAGCAGGAAGAGCTTGCCCCGGTTGAAGAAACTACGGACACAACTCCCCAACCGGAAAATGATGCCGCAGTTGAAAATCAGGTTGCTGAAGGTGAAGAAAACAACCGTTTTGACCGCCGCCGCAATCCGCGCGACCGCCGCCGCGGACGCAACCGTTTTGACCGCCGCCGCGGACGCAACCGCTTTGACCGCGATGAGCAGGCACAGCCGGTTAAGGAACGGCAGGACGCGGTTATCTTGTATAACAGCCATGAAGATATTATTTCTAAACCAGAAGCCCCGCAGGCAGAACCGGTAAAGGAAAAATCAACGTGGTGGAAAAAACTGATAAAAGGATAATTTCCGGATTTTTGCGACTGATGAGCAGTATCTTGCTGCTCATCAGTTTATTTGTGCCTAATGCAGAGGCGCAGAGCCTGCGGCTGATAAGCGATGACGAGGCCGAACAGCTTTTGGCGCATATTATAAAACCTTTGTTCATTGTTGCCGGGATACCTTTTAATCTCAATGACATATATATTGTGGAAGACAACAGCCTAAACGCCTTTGTGGCTGACGGCAACAATATGTTTATCCATACCGGAACGATTTTGGCAGCGGACAGCCCCAATGAAATATCCGGCGTGCTGGCGCATGAAACCGGACATATTCAGGGAGGGCATATCCTGCGGCAAAAGTTAAAAGCCCAATCGCTGCAGCAGGTATCTTTGGCCTCGGCAATTTTGGCGGGCGCCGCGGCAGTGGCCAGCGGGCGCACCGATGTTGCGGTAGCGGCAATGCTGGGAGGACAAAGCTCTATTTTGACCAACTTTACCCGTTATCGCACTGAAGAAGAACGCTCGGCGGATGAAGCGGCAATAAACTTGCTGGAAAAGACCAAACAAAGCCCGCGGGGAATGTTGACTTTTATGAAACGGATTGCCAACCAATACCAACTGCAAGGCGTGGAAGAAATTCCCTATTTTCGCACACACCCGGTTACCCGCGAACGCATTACCTTTTTTGAAGAGGCGGTAAAAAAGTCTTCAATTGCCCAAGATGACAAACTGCAAGAAGAATTTGACCGGGTAAAAGCCAAATTATATGCCTATCTGATGCCGCCGCAGCAAACCCTGCGCAAATATCCGGCCGCCAACAAGAGTTTTGCCGCTAAATATGCGCGGACAATTGCTTATTTTAAGCAATTGCAGCTGGCCAAGGCGGATGCTGAACTGAACGCGCTTTTGCAAATTGAGCCGAATAATCCGAACTTGCACGAGCTTAAGGGGCAGATGTATTTGGAAACCGGAAAAATTAAACAAGCCAAAACCGAATATGCCAAAGCGCTGGATTTGCGCCCGCACTCCGCCGCCCTGCAAACCAGCTATGCCC
>JBNMLW010000057.1:0-6283 GCA_050875025.1 Alphaproteobacteria bacterium | reverse complement strand
CATCGGCATTGCCAGCGGCAACCGCATCTACCACATCGGCGATCCAGTTTCCAACCTGTTCAAATTCCGCTTCCTTAAAACCGCGGGTTGTTCCGGCCGGAGTTCCGATTCGGATACCAGAAGTAATTTTTGGCGGCATCGGATCAAAAGGAATCGCATTTTTATTACAGGTAATTCTGGCTTTATCCAATGCGGTGGCAATCACATCGCCGGTAACCCCTTTCGGGCGCAAGTCTACCAACAGCAAATGAGTATCTGTTCCGCCGGAGACCAAATCAAGTCCGCGTTTTTTCAAAGTCTCACCCAACACTTTGGCATTTTTCAAGATTTGCGCCGCATATTGCTTAAATTCCGGTGTCAAATCTTCCTTAAAACAAACCGCCTTAGCCGCAATCACATGCTCCAGCGGTCCTCCCTGCAAACCGGGGAAAATTGCCGAATTAAATTTCTTGGCCAATTCTTCATTATTAGTCAGAATCATGCCGCCACGAGGTCCGCGCAATGTTTTATGAGTTGTGGTTGTAACCACATCTGCCCACTCCAACGGATTCGGATGCACCCCACCGGCAACCAATCCGGCAAAATGCGCCATATCTACCATCAAATAAGCTCCCACCTTATCGGCAATTGCGCGAAATCTGGCAAAATCCACCTGTCTGGGATATGCCGAACCGCCGGCAATAATCAATTTAGGATGATTTTCCAACGCCAATTTTTCTACTTGTTCATAATCAATCAGCCCATCTTCTTTGCGCACGCCATAGGTCACGGAATTAAGCCATTTACCGGAGATAGAAACCTTTGCACCGTGTGTCAAATGACCGCCGGCATCCAGACTCATTCCCAAAATTGTGTCATGCGGTTGCAACAATGCCAAATAGACTCCGGTGTTTGCCTGACTTCCGGAATGCGGTTGCACATTGGCAAATTTGCAATTAAACAACTTTTTAGCTCGTTCAATCGCCAGAGTTTCCACCACATCGACAAACTCACAACCATGGTAATAGCGGCGCCCCGGATAACCCTCGGCATATTTATTGGTCAAAATTGAGCCCTGAGCTTCCAGCACTGCTTTAGAAACAATGTTTTCAGAGGCAATAAGTTCTATCTGATTCTGTTGACGTTTAAGCTCATCATCAATTGCCGCAAAGATTTCCGGATCTTCTTGTTTTAGTTCTTGTGTAAAATCCATTATTACCGCTCCTTATTCATCTAATTCATTAATACGACGCAAGTGTCTACCACCCTCAAATTGCGTATTGGCAAATATATCCAAATACTTGACCACATCTTCAAAATTCTGCATACGACCGCCAAACACCGCAATATTTGCGTTATTGTGCTCTCTGGCCAAGCGCGCCACCTCGGCATTATACAAAAGAGCAGCGCGGATTCCTTTGACTCGGTTCGCCGCGATAGATATTCCGATTCCCGTACCGCAGACTAGGATTCCCCAATCAGCATTACCGGACAACACAGCATCTGTCATCTTGCGGGCAATCAATGGATAATCGCACGATTCGTTAGAATATGCGCCCAAATCCACAAGATTTGTACCCCTTTGTGCATAATATTCAAGTAATTTTTGTTTGAGCTCAAATCCGCCATGATCCGATGCTATTGCAATTTTCATAAGCTGCTATCCTTTCCTTAATTCAACAACTTTTGCCATCATATAACAAAGTTGTGATAAAAAAACAAATTTTTTAAAAAAATCTATTGACGTGGGAAAAAATTACTGTATATATAGAGACACCGATTGAGAGACGGTAACGAATGGCCGGTTGGCAGAGTGGCTCATGCAGAGGACTGCAAATCCTTGTACATCGGTTCAATTCCGGTACCGGCCTCCAAATATTATTCCGACTTAGCTCAGCGGTAGAGCAATCGGCTGTTAACCGATCGGTCATCTGTTCGAATCAGATAGTCGGAGCCAAAACAAAATCCCATCCTTGTGATGGGATTTTTTTTGGGTTCATACTATCGGTTGAACAGATGACCGAAGGTCATCGTTCGGAGCGGTTAGTTGGCGAAAACAAGCGCTAAACCCTAGCCAACGGCTTGGTTTAGTGCGCAGTTCGAGCCCATACGACGCGAGAAGGGGCCCACGCAGTGGGAAGTGCTCCAATCAGATAGTCGGAGCCAAAACAAAATCCCACCCTTGCGGTGGGATTTTTTTTGGGTTCATAGGTTCATCGTCAAAGCTGGGGACAGAGTAAAAAATTATAAAAAAAATCAGCCATCGGTTCATTTGTTTTTTGTTAAAATAAGTTAAGCACATAAAATTCTAATTCGCAATCGATAGTTTTAAAAGTTTCTAAAGCCATACGCCGAAACTTATATAGATTGAATAAAAAAACCTACTGACATCAAAGCCAGTAGGTCAAATATTTTTCTTTGAATTAAGCCATCAATTTCTCTAAGGCTTCAAACATCACTCGAATGTGATGAGCTGTGCCTGAGCGCAGAAAGCCACCCACTCCCATCTCGCCTAGAGAGGAAAACTCATCAAAAAGATCTGACTTAACAAACTTCTCAAGCTTGTCATGCGTCATTTGGAGTGCCATCTTGTCAACACAGGAACCACCAAGGCGGTTTTCCATTGCGAGAACGATTGTGCCCGAAATTTCGTACAATTGGTACAAAATTTCTTTAGCTTCAGGCGCACCCATGCCCCATCCCTCTCTAATCTCATTAGCCCATCCGGAGCGATACATTTTGAGTGCCTTAACCGTTTCCACATTTACAATACTTTTTGCCATAACTAACCCGAGTTTATTTATAGAGGGGGTGTCCTTTTACACTTCTCGCTCCCTCTTCTTTAATTTATCATATATGTATCCGGTAAAAGAAATATCAAATGTGAAAATACTTTCAAACATGAAAAACATACATGACAAATAAACACACTAATACCTTAATACTTAGAATACCACTTTGTTGTACCACATTTTTAACATTTAGACAAGCACAAATAATGGAAAAAATTTTCTATCTACATTATGATTTAACCCTTACCATCAACTAAAGACTTTTGCCATACAGCAATTCATCATATATCAACGAGCGCTTACTGGTTTCAGCGTCAAATTTATCATCATTATCAATTCCCTTATCCGGAAGCGTGGCCTTCTTTCCTAATAACGACGCGCCAAGCCCCAATCTTCCGCCCTCTATTTCAAACCCCATACTTTCAACTATCGTCGGATAAATATCAAACGGCATAAAGTTGCGCTTGCGATTAACCTTCTTCTGAATTACCGGATTTATAAATATATTCAGGTTCCAACGCTCGGTATTTTTAGCAAAGATATTGCCATTCATCACTAAATGATCGCTAACTACCACCACCGTTGTATTCTTATAAAAAGGTTGCTGTTTTAACCACACTACAAAATCACTGAGTTTTTTGCTGGCGCAATTATAAACATTCACATGGCGCTGATCTGAATTAGCGTGACAATTTTGTTCATCTAAATATTCTTCTCCAAAATGCGTATCCAATGTCATCAAAATAACCGCAAACGGATTTTTATCTTGAGCCAATCGGCTGATTTCATTTTTTGCCTCAATATACAGTCCCTCATCTCGCAAAACGCGTCTGCGAATTTTGTCATGCTGATCTCTAAGATTGTATTTTCTTTTCCATGTTTCCCAACTCAATATTCTGGGTTTTCCGTGGCTCCTAAAAAATCTATCCACTCCGGCATAAGATTTTTCCATTCCGGTCAAAAATGTTTGATTATACCCCTGCTCTCTCAATATATCAGTCAAACATTTTACCTTTGGCAAATATCCGTATTTTGGCAAAAATTTATTATGATTAGCTATCGGCAAATGCAATGGGATTCCGCAAGTTTGCGCCACCAATCCGGCTTGCGTCCATTGTGTTCCGTCCACCTGAATAGAACCGCCGATATCATCATCAGCGCTAAAATTTAAATTCTCTTTTGCCAATTTATACAATTCTGGCATCATATCCGGCTGCAAACGGCGATACTCTTGCCGCAACAATGTAGCCTCGGCCGATTCCACAAATATCAGTACCAAATTGCGCTTTTGTTTTGGCTTAATAATTCTGACATTATTACCATCAACATAGTGTTTTTCATAAAAATCAGAAACCTCAGAACTCGCTTTGTAGTCATCTATTATTTCTGATATATTAAGCTTAACCAAAACATAAAACAAACTGGCAAGCAGCAAAACCGCCGCCAATATATTTTTATATCGCAAAATTATCTTCTGTATCGCAGCCAACCATTTGGGACGGTTCCACCGCGCCGCCAGCAACACATAAACCAGCACCAGCAACAATGCTGCAACCAATACCGTGTTTTGCAAAAAACTTGCGACCAATCCGCTCTCACTGGCCAACGGCACGTTAATATGAAACAATATCTGTTCGTATGTAACCTCGCCAAACTTGCGCAACTGCCAATTCATTGCCGTATATAACAAACAAGCCAGTCCCAGCATAATCATCGCAAACATAACAAAACTCCTACAATCAATTCGTTTTGATTGTAGGAGTTTACGAACTTAAAGCAAGGAGTTATCGCTTTATGTGAATAATATTTATCCCAGCAACATTCCGCTTACCGCGACCGTATCCGCCGGCATATCAACAAACTGAATATTCACATATCCGCGCTCTACATTCAGATTCGCCACCGCAAAGTCGGTCAAAACCTTGCATAACGCCGCTTTGTTACGGAATCCGATAGACTTCATTTCAATCAAAGCGCCCTTGTTTTTGGCACTGCCGTTAAAAGCCATCGCCGGATTCATCAAGACATTTACCACTACATATTGCAGCGGCTTGCCCAATTCTTTTGCCACCAATTCAGCAGCATCCGCGGCAAAATTCTGATTAGAGCAAACTCCGTTGGAATAAATTGTCAAAAAAGGCATCAATTTTCTCCTTATTCGTCGTCAGATGTCATTTCCGGTTCAGACACAACATCATCTGAATTATCATCAGTATCCGGAGCGTTATCGCCCAAAACCTCTGATCCGGTTTCTTCTTCCAGCTCTTCATCGTCGCCGTCATCGGCATCAAGCCAGGTTACGGAAACAACTTTTTCATTCTCGCCCAAACGGAAGAGGATAACGCCTTGGGTCTTGCGTCCGGCAATGCGGATATCAGCCACCGGCATACGGATAAGCTTGCCGCCGTCGGTAACCATCATAATCTGGTTATTGTCCTCAATCGGGAACGAGCTGGCAATCTCTTTATTGCGGGCAGACATTTCCATATTGGCAATACCTTGTCCACCTCGCCCGGTAACGCGATATTCATAAGAAGAAGAACGTTTGCCGTAGCCGGTTGTGGTAACCGACAAGATAAACTGTTCGGCCGCTTTCATCTGCTCATAGGCCTCTTGGCTCAACTTGCTGAAATCAAGTTCAGCACCATCGGCCTCGGCGCGTTTGATGCGGAAATATTCCTCGCGCTCTTCAGAGGTAGCATCGCTGTGGTTCAAAACCGACATAGAGATAACTTCGTCATCATTGCCGAGTTTGATACCGCGGACACCGGTAGAATTACGTCCGACAAATACACGCACGTCAGTAACCGGGAATCTTATGCATTTGCCGCTGCGGGCTGCCAGCATAATATCATTGTCCTCATGACAGATACGAACATTAATCAGTTTATCGCCCTCATCAAGTTTCATGGCGATCTTACCGTTAGACTGAACGTTTACAAAATCCATCAACGAGTTGCGGCGGACATTACCCTGCGAGGTTGCAAACATAATCGACAAATCTTTGCACTCTTCCTCATTCTCTGGCAGTTTCATAATTGTGGTAATAGTTTCGCCCTGCTCCAGCGGCAGCAGATTTACAAACGGCTTGCCCTTAGAGGTCGGTGAACCGAGCGGCAGTTTGTATACCTTCATTTTGTATACCAAACCTTTAGAGGAGAAGAACAGAACCGGCGTATGGGTGCTGGCCACAAACAAACGGGTAACAAAATCTTCCTCTTTGGTTGCCATACCGGATTTGCCTTTGCCGCCGCGTTTCTGCGCCTTGTAGGCATTGAGCGGAACGCGTTTGATATAACCGGCCTCAGTAACGGTTACAACCATCTCTTCACGCTGAATCAGAGATTCGATATCGGTATCATATTCAATATCCTCAATCTTAGAACGGCGCGGAGTAGAATATTCATCTTTAATGGCAACCAGCTCATCGCGCATAATGCCATACAATTTTTCGCGGCTGGAAAGAATAGACAGACACTCTTTAATCTCGTCGCCCAAACCAACCAATTCTT
>JBNMLW010000056.1:0-6289 GCA_050875025.1 Alphaproteobacteria bacterium | reverse complement strand
GCTAGTTTTTAAAGTGATGGGCGCCGCGGGTAGTTTTCATAATGCTGTTGGCAAAAGATTTTTTTGCGGCATAAGTCATAAACAGGGGTTCTTCCATTTTCAGCGCGCCGAGAGTTTCTTCCAGAGCTTCAAAACTTTGGTAAATTTTGCTAACCAAAGACAGGTGATCTTCAACAATATCGTACAGCATCATTGGCTTATTTGTGGTCATGTCTTCCTCCGTAAATAAAATAACATTGTCAGGAACTCTTCTGTGCTGACAATATTTATTATAAGTCCAAATTTGCGATTGAAAAGACCGGTAATTTCGGACTCGGATGCCGAAAATTTAGTACATCTTTAGGCGTGGCCGGAGAAGATAGAAAGGCGGAGCGGGTCGATTCCCAGGCTTGTAAGCGCGGCGTTCCATTTATCTTCATCTTTGGTGCGGAAGACGAGTTCCGGACTGGCCGGAGCCACCAGCCAGCAATTGTTAACGATTTCTTGTTCCAACTGCTGAGGCGCCCAGTTGGCATATCCGAGGGCTATCAGGTTTTCTTTAGGGCCAATCCCAAAGGCAATATCAGTAAGGATATCAATTGATGAGGAGATTGCAATTCCGCCGCCCGGTTCAATGCTGTCGCCGCGCTGATAGTCAGTTGAGTGCAGCACAAAGCCGCGCACTTTGTCAAGCGGGCCGCCGCGGTATAGATCAATTGGCGCAATCGGGCGCGATGGACTAATCAGCAGCTGCATTGCCAAATCGGCAAACGAAAATTCTTTTATCTTTTTATTAACGACAAACCCGGTTGCTCCGTCTTTGCTGTGAGAGCAGATATAAATGACAGATTTTTCAAATTGTTCGTCCACCATATTAGGGGTAGAAACAAGGCATTTGCCAACCAAAGAATATTTATCGTCTTTTTCCATTTTATTTCCGCAATAAGTAACACAACACTTGTATTCTAACACAATATATCGTAATTTAAAAACAAATTTTTTAGTTTGGCTCAGGTAGATGGCACATTTTTTTAAATCCTTGGTTTTAGTAATTTGTCTGCTTTTTTCGGCACTGCACATGGCTTGCGCGGCAGAAGGCGGCAAAATTATTCTTGATTTGCAAGAAGATTATGATGCAGATGATATATATGACTATCCTAAATTATATCAAGAGTATTTGCGCGAGCTCGATATTTTTGACCAGCGCTATGCCGGAGATCAGATAAACGAAAATTTCAGCGATGATGTGGCTGAGCTGCACCCCGAATATACCGAATCTCAGGTGAAGATGAAAACTGCCGCGCTCAGATATGGCATAAAAGGGCGGCGCGCATACAGCGTTTTAAAGCAGGAATTGCAAAAAATTTTGCTGGAGAATGATATTCCGCTGAGTTTTGACGATGATGAATATGAGATGGGCGGCTCTGAGGAATATCAGCCTACTGATAAGCCGCTGATAATTAAAAAGTTCAAAAAAATTGTAGCTTATTCCGATTCAGAGCGGGATCAGGCCGCCGTTGCCGAAAAGGCCGCGCGTGATGCCGGACTGGAAACTCCTTATGAACGCCGGCAGGTTCTAAAAAAAGCCCTGTTGTCCGGCGATTGGAAAACGCTGATAACTCATGGATTGTTTGAAGGCAAAGATTTTGTTGATGACCACGGCATTGGCGAATGGGTAAAAACGCCGGAGCTGCAAGCCCGATTAGTCAGCGGGCAAAAGGGAGTTCATGGCGAGGCTGTCAGCGGCGCTCTGCAGCTTTATCCGATTCCGGGATGGTTTTTGTTGCTGCGCGATTATGGCGGACACGCCGGGTTGAAGATAGATTTTGCCGGCGCAAAAAATCTGCGCGATATAAAATTGAGTATGCCGTTGCCGCGGCGCATATACTTGCCGAACCATGACAGCGTTGTCGGTTATCCGGAGCAGGTAATTGCTCCGTTTGCGGCAGAAGTTGAAACTGCCGGGCAGGCCTTGTTGCTCAAGGCCGATATCAAGGCGGTTTTGTGCCAAGATACCGACAATTGCCGCGAGGTCAGCCTGCAGCCCCGGCTTGAACTGCAAAGCGCGGAAACAACCGAACCTTCAAGGGTTGCTGTCGGCTTAAAGTATCTCAAAAACTTGGCTCCGCAGCCGACAAATAAGAAACTGCGCTTGGAGCGATTGGCAGTGGAGGATGGAACCCCGCAGGTGCTGCGGCTGGAGGCTGAGGCCTCTAAAACTCCGGCGGCATTTACGGCTTATATTGAAGGCGATGGGGCAGAGAAGTTTGCCCCGCCTTATGTGGTGATTGAAGGCAAAAAAATTACCGCTCGTTTTGCGGCTTTGGATAAACAAGCCGATTTTGCCGGACAGGACTTGAGTATTGTGGCAAGTATTGCGCCGGAGATATCAATAAGACAAACCATAAAGGCCGAACGGCCTATAATTTCCGATCGCGCCGGCAGCCGGATAGGAATTTTGCTCAGGGCATTTTGCGGCGGACTGCTGCTGAATCTGCTGCCTTGCGGTTTTCCGATTTTGGCCTTGTGGATTATGAATTTGACCAAATTCGGCGCTCGTAATATTGCCAAAATCCGTAAAGAAAGTTTGGGCTTGCTGGGGGGAATGCTTGTTGCGACAGTTGCTCTCGTCGGTGCTTTGGCAGCTCTGAAAATTTCCGGTCGGCAACTGTATTGGGGCATGCAGTTTGAACATGCCTGGTTTTTAATTTTGGTCTTGTTTGCTCTGGCGCTGTTTATTGCCCAAAGATGGGGACTGCTGAATTTAAGCATGCCGGAGTTCGCTCAAGCCCAAAATCGCCCGAAGTTTGGCTCTTTTGCCGTTTGTGTCGGCGGCGGAGTGCTGCTGGTGGTGCTGGCCGCTGCCGGAACTGCCCCATACTTAAGCGAGGCATTGAATGAGGCTTTTGCCGGCACTTGGGTACAGATATCAGAGGTTATGCTTTGCGCGTTGGCCGGTGCCGGGCTGCCTTATGCCTGTTTTGCCATTTTGCCGCAAAGCGCATACTTTGTTCCTCGTCCGGGCAAATGGCTGTATTGGGGCAATATTTTGATAGTGTTGGCATTGTTTGCCTGTGTATTGCGGGCCGGATTTTTGCTGGCCGCTTGCTGTGGAGCCGGAATTATTGGATTGCTCTGCCTGCTGCTTGCCGTTGTTTGGCTGGTGTTGTATATCCGCCGCCTGGCTCTGGAAAATCTGGAGGAACAGGAAAGCGATGCTCAAATATACGGCATTGTGCGCAAAATTATCGACGGAGCGGCAGTGCTGGTATTGGCGGCAATGCTGGTATGGTGCGGCCATAGCAGCATGCGCCGCGCCGAAGCCAAGATACAATCCCTGTCTGCAGCCAATTATACGCAGATAGAAGAAGGTTTGCGGCAGGGGCGCAGGGTTTTGCTCAAGGTGGGCGCTGACTGGTGCTTATCCTGCCGTTATAATGAGATCTTTGCTTTTTCTTCTCCGCAGGTACAGAATATTTTAACTCAAAAAGATTTTGTGGTTTTGGAGCAAAATCAACGCCTTTCTAATCCGGAAATCAGCAGTTTGATGCAAAAGTACAACCGCTATGCGCCGCCGTTTTATATTGTGTTTGCTCCGGATATCCCGCAAGGAATTGTTTTGCCCGAGAGTTTGAACGGGCAAAATCTGCAGGATATACTAGAAAACTTTAGCCGTTAGCCTGGGGCAGGTGGGCTTTGGCCTGTTCTCGCGCCAATTGGTCAACTCGCTCATTTTCGGGGTGGCCGTTGTGCCCTTTTACCCACACCCATTTTATGGTATGCAACGGCAGCAGGGCATCAAGTTCTTGCCAGAGATCAATATTTTTGACAGCAGACTTTTTGTTGGTGGTTTTCCAGCCGTTTCTCTTCCAGTTGGGCAGCCATTGATTAACTCCGTCCATAACATAGCGGCTGTCGGTATAAAGCGTCACGCTGCACTCTTTTTTAAGCGCCTTTAGCGCTGAGATTACGGCTTGCAGTTCCATCCGGTTGTTGGTGGTGGCGGCGTCTCCGCCCGAAAGTTCTTTTTCGACTTTGCCGCTGCGCAGAATCACGCCCCAACCGCCGGCTCCCGGATTACCGGAGCAAGCGCCGTCGGTATAAATTTCAACTTCCGGCATCAGAGTTCCCCGCATACATATTCATTAAAAAATTCGTTCAACAGCAGTGTAGAGCTTTCTTCGCCGCGGATAACCCTGGCCACGTATGAGCGTAGTTTGTTCTTGGGGATATAGATTCTAAAGTCGCGCGGAGCTGCCTTGTCGGCGCCGATAACGCCTTCCAGTTTAAAGTCCTCATCAATATAAGGAGAAAGGATGATTTCCACATTGCAAAAACGAATAACTCCGCGGGGCGGCAGGCGCAGTTCCGGACGGGTAATGATATTCAGCTGTCCGTCTACTCCGGGGATAGAGTCCATTTGATTGTAGTTGGCAAAGCGCACTTTATTATATTCTCCGCCGCTTTCGATTGTCCGGCAGGAGAGGTAGAGTTCGCGGGCAATCACATTGCTGCTGTTAGAAGCCTGCAGAGCAAAAGAGATTTTGACATACTGCTCCGGCGGATTGTCTATACTGTTAGGATAGAGCATATCTTCATCCACATTTTCCAACGCCTCAATTTTGCGGTCGCCCATAATCAGCTCCACATTGGGCTGCGGAGCCTTGCCGAACATGCCGGCAATTACGGCGTATGGCGCCGGCACGTTGTTGGAGCCGGAGCGGATATAAATACTGTTGGAGCCGGTAGTCATCAGGGGAGCAATATCGCACTTGGGGATATAGGTGGCAACAAAGCCGTCGCCGTTTTTATCAACGCTGACAATATGGTTGCGCACTTTGTTATGGCTGGGAATAGTGCAGCCGGAAATGGCGTTTTCCAACCAGCTCAAAAAACGGTGCACATTTTTAACTTTGACTTTGGCCTTGGCCACGTCTCCGGCTTCCAAATCGCGGGAGCACTCCACTCCCCACAACACAACTCCTCCCTCGGAGTTGCCGAACCCGGAGATTGCTTTGGCCAGATTCTTGCGGTCATCGCGGTGCAGAGTGGTAAAATTTTTGCCGTCTGATACAGCCTGCTTAAAGTCCAAAAACAGCTCTTCGGTCTGGCGGTTGATGATAAATTCGTCAATCGCATCTTCCCCGAAATATATCAGCTTCTGAAAAATATCTTCTGCGCGCGACATGTTCAAACTCCCTTAAAGTTTCAGCAGGAACCTTTTAATAACTTTTTCAGCTCATCATAGTCGGTGTAGCTGTCAATTGCTCCCAGCAGGGTATAAGTCGGGTTAGAGGCAAATATCTGCTGTGCCAGCCGCAAGATATTTTCACGCGACACATTCTCGATTCTCTCAACCATTTCTTCTACCGGAATAATACGGTTATAAATCAACATTTGCCGCGCCAGCATCTCCGCGGTTGCCGAAGGATTCTCCAATGCCATCAGCATATTGGCTTTGAGCTGGGTTTTGGCGCGCTGCAGCTCTTTTTCGGTTACCAAATCATTGCAGAGCTTGCCGATTTCGGTAGTCAGAACCGGCACCAGCTTTTTCACGTCTTTGGCATCGGTTCCGGCATAGATGGCAAACATTCCGTCATGCGTGTGAGAGGCCGTAAAGCTGTATACCGTATAGGCGAGCCCGCGTTTTTCGCGCACTTCCTGAAACAGGCGCGAGGTCATGCCGCCGCCAAACAGGCTGGACATAATCACTCCGGTGTAATAGTCTTCGGTCTGATACGGCAGCCCCTTAAAGCCGAGCATAACATGGGCTTGCTCAATCTTGCGGGGTTCGGCAAAAAATCCGCCGGCATATTCTTGTTTGTCGGGCTTGAAAGAGGTATGCAGCTGCAGGCCGCTCAGGCGGCTTTCCACCATTTTTACAAAATCCTGATGGTTAACGTTTCCTACCGCGCAAACAACCATATTTTCCGCGGCATAATTGGTATCCAGATAATGCTGCAGGTGCTCTTTGCCAAAGGAGCACACATTGGACTGCGGCCCCAAAATTGAGCGCCCGATTGCCTGATTCGGAAAAGCCGCCTCTTGGAAATAGTCAAAAATAATGTCATCGGGGCTGTCAATGGTTTGTTTAATCTCCTGAATCACAACCTCGCGCTCGCGTTTGATTTCCTCTTCCGGAAATGTGGAATTGCACAGGGAATCAGCCAGCACATCAAGCGCCAGTTCCAAATCTCCTTTGAGCATTTTGGCATAATAGGCGGTAAATTCGCGCGCCGTATAGGCGTTTGACTGTCCGCCGGCGTCTTCAATTTCTTCCGATATTTGCAGAGCAGTGCGGGTTTTGGTG
>JBNMLW010000055.1:0-6345 GCA_050875025.1 Alphaproteobacteria bacterium | reverse complement strand
GAGCAATAACTTTGCTGCGCATTGCCTTAATCCGCTTAGTGGCGGCAGAGTAATCATATTCTGCTTTTTTCATGGCCTTGGTTCCTCCACAATTTGGCATCATTTTAACATTTTTTTATTAAGCAATGCTTAATTCAATTCGTTATAAATATCTTTTCCGGCCTTAAGCAGAATGTTATAAACTTTGCGATTAGTTGAGTTTTTGGTGCGGGAATTTTGCAGTTTGCTCATCATTCGCTGCAATTTGCGATTAAAAGCCTGATTCTCGCGCAGGCTTTCAACTGCGTTAATATTTTCCTCATCATCTATTTTGTAATTGGTAACGGCCTTAAGTGTGGCAATATATTTGGCGTCATCCTGCGCGGCAAATTGTGCCGATGCCGGAGTGGCGGTCAAAACAGCCAAAGTTACGGCTAAAAGCATAAATCTCATGTGCGCTATCTCCATAAAAAGATTGTTTTACAGCATATAAAATATATACTAGCGGCATCATGAAATTTTTACCACGCAATTTTGAAAGTTATCAGTCATGAAAAAAATCTGGGCTTTGTTTGATAATCGTATGGGCAGCGTCGGGCAGGCTAAAGGCGTTTTGCTGGCGCTGGGCAACGCCGTTGAAACAGAAGAAAAGTCGATAGTTTACACCGGTTTGGCCAAGCTGCCGAACTGCCTCAAAGGGCGTTCGCTGTTGGGAGTTGATTTACGGCAAAGTTCTCCGCTGCAGGCTCCGTGGCCGGATATGGTGCTTTCTATCAGCCGCCGCACCGCGCCGATTGCCCGCTGGATAAAAAAACAGTCCGGCGGCAAAACCAAAATTATCCAACTTATGTATCCCGGTTCCTGCGGGCTGAAAGATATGGATTTGATTATTGTTTCCGAACATGACGCCGCCAAATGCAAAAAAGGCAATTTTTTGTTTATCACCGGATGTCCACACCGCGTTTCGGAGCAGACAATTGCCGAGGCCAAGCAGAAATGGGCGCCGGTTTTTGCCAATCTGCCCAAACCGTGGATATCGGTATTGGTCGGCGGCGCTATCAAGGGACATCCGTTTAGTCTTGAAAATGCCAGGCTTTTCGGGCAAGAGGTCAAAAAACTGGTTGCGCAAACCGGCGGTTCAATCCTTATTACTTCTTCCCGCCGCACCGGTGCTGAAGCCGAGGCCGCTATTATGCAAGAGCTGGAAGGAATACCGGCCTATACTTATTTGTGGGGCGAAAAGAAAGAGAACCCGATTATGGGATTCTATGCCTGCGCTGATAAAATTATTGCCACCGGAGATTCGGTTTCAATGGTCAGCGAGTCTTGCGGGTCAGGCAATCCGGTTTTGGTGTTTGAGGGCAAAAACTGGCTCACGCCCAAACATCACCGCTTTGTTGAATCTTTATACAAAGGCGGCTATGCCATTGCGCTTGAAGATGCCGGAGCTCTGGAATTTAAGCCGTCGCAACGCCTGAATCCGGCGCAGAAAATTGCTGCCGAGATATTAAAACTCGGGTAAGAAAAACTCTTCTGTCGGATTCTGTTCAGCCGCAAACGCCTGTTCCAGCGGGCTGGTCTTGCGGGTGGCAACCAAGCGTTGGAACATTCCGCCAAAGTACAAACTCTTGCGCCAAATAAAATCAGTTTTATCTTTGGCGTATGTTTCAATCCCGCGATCCCACAGTTTTTCGGCAAACGGATGGTGCAGGCGGTTGTACATCCGCACCACATAGCGCATCGGATGCCAATAATAGGGGGCGTGATAGTCAATAAACACCACGCTTCCGCCCGGCTTGACTGACTGCAGGGCATTGTTTATCACTTTGGCTTTAGAGGCGGACGGCAGCTCCTGCAGCAACATAAAGCAAAGCACTGTATCATAAGGCGTTTCAACCTTAAAATCGGTGGCATCCTGTTTAAAAATATTCAGCGCCGGATAGATTTTGCCGTATTTTTCTTTATTGCGGGAGATTTGCAGCCCGTTGATATCAAAAATATCATATTGCCCATAGGCGCCGACCCGCTGAGCCACCTGATCAATCTCATCTCCAAACACCAAGCCGAGCTGCAAAACGCTCTGATTGATTTTTATCCCGTGCAGAGTGGCTTCCACCAGTTTGTCATACTGAAAAAATGTCCGCAGATTGGCAGACATCCTTGAATCCAGGGCAGTGCTCTTGTCCAGATTGTTATATACATCGCCGTACACAACTCTGCTGTAGGTGGGGAGATTGGAGTTTTCTTCGGTTTCACTCATCTTATGGCTCCATTTGTGAGAATATTATGCTGACCTCGCCGGCGCTTTGTTCATAGCTTTGGCGGCCAAGCTCAATTTTTTTATCAAGTCCTTCAAACCGGCGTTTAAGAATTTTGTCTTCTATCTGCTGGCAGATTAGGGCAAAGTCGTCCATTCCGAACACTTTGCTGGAGGAGCGCCAGTTGTGGAATATTTGACGGCACGCATCCCAATCCATGTTGCCCATATTTTGCCAGTTTTGCGCCGATTGCGCCAGAAACTCCTGCCACAAAAAGCGCATTTTCTCCGCCCCGAATACGTCTTTGTATTCGTTCAGGCGTTTGGTGTTAATCTTATTTGTTGGCATTGATTAGTCCCAATTTAGTGGCCTCAACAACCGCGCCCGTCCGGTTATATACATTGAGCAGTTTCAAAATGGCGGTAACATGCAGCTTTACTGTCCCTTCCGTCAGGCCAAGCTCAAAAGCAATTTGTTTGTTGGATTTGCCCTGAGAAATCAGCCGGATAACATCTATCTGCCGCGGCGAGAGAATTTTAATCTTTTCGCTGGAATCTTGGGTTTCGGGAATTTTCTCCACTTGTTTAAGCATGTCAAACTCATTGTTTTCCGTATCATGCAATAACTCCGGAGGAATATATACGCCGCCCGACATCACCAGATTTATAGCGCTCATAATCACCGCGTTGCTGGAGCTTTTGGGAATATATCCGGCTGCGCCGATTTCAATGGTTTTTTGCACTATTTCTTTATTGAAGACGGCCGATAAAATGATAATCGGGGTATCCGGCAGAGTTTCGTGAATTTTCTTTATCGCCTCCAGCCAATTGGCTCCGGGCATTGCCAAATCCGTCAATACCAGATTAAAGTCGGTTTGCTTGGCCAAAACCGCAAAAATATCCGTATAGCTTTTGGCCATAACCAGTTCCAGCGACGGGTCATAATCATGCAGAATCAGCTCCAAACCTTTCAGGAATAATTCGTGGTCATCAGCAATTAAAAACTTCATTTTTTACTCCTTCCAGTCACCGGCAACAGCCTGCCATACGGCCAATGCCGCGGCCGCCGCGGTTTCGGCTCTCAAAATTCTCGGTCCCAGCGATACCGGTTGCACAAATTCGCTTTTATACAGAATATCTGCCTCTTTGTCAGAGAACCCGCCTTCCGGCCCGATTAGCAATGCCGCCGGACACTGCGGCTCAAACGCATCGGCACAGGGCTTGCCTTTGCCGCGCTCGTCCATAAAATACAGCTTGCGTTTGCTATCCCAATTGTTGAGCAGAGCCTCGAGTTTTATAACCGGAGCCAGCTCAGGGATATCCAGCCGTTCGCATTGTTCAGCAGCTTCAATAATCTGTGCCTGAATCCGGTCAGCGCGGATTTTGTCGGTAATTGCATAATCGGTTACAACCGGCACCAGTTTTGCGGCTCCGAGCTCAACGGCTTTTTCAATCAAAAAATCGGTGCGGTCTTTTTTTAAGGGGGCAAACAGCAGCCAGATATTCGGAGCCGGTTTGGGCTTCCGCAGCAGTTTAAGAATTTTTAGAGCTGTCTGTTTCTTGTTGGCGTTGGTAATTTCTGCGGCAAATTCTCCGTCAGAGCCGTTAAAGCAGATTATCTTATCGCCGGTTTTCAGCCGCATAACATTACACAGGTAATGAGATGCCTCTTCGGCAATCAAGGCCTCGCGCCCTTCTTCCAGCCTGCAACCGGCAAATATGCGTATCTTGGTCTGATTTTTCATTCTTGTACCCACAAACGTAAAATGCGGCTTTGTTTAACGGTTTTGGCCGAAGGGTCAATATTATCAATAAAAATATTCTCCCGTCCTGATTTTGTCAGGCGCAATTCCAAAATCCGCCGATTCCCATCCTTTTGGGTGCTGATAATATCAGCGCACTTGGCATTCATCACCCATTTTGTTCCTTCATCTTCCGGCAAAATTACAAAAAATGTCTGCTTGGTCTTGCCTTGCACATTTTGCGCCGTATGTTTGCAGAAGTTTATATATACCTTTTCCGGTCCTGTTTGCGACAAGAGCTTTTCGGCAATGGTCTCATAATCAACCGGCGTGTTGTCAACGGCCTCGGTCTGAGGTTGCGGAGTTTTTTCCAAATCCGCCGGAGCTGAGGCTGTAAAATCTCTGGCAACGTTGTTATAACTAAAGGCCTCGCCCAACGACTGCACGGATAATGCCGCGCTTTCAGAGGCCGAAAACACCAAGGCGAAAAAAGAAAAAATAAAAAGTCTATTCATAAGCATTTGTTCTCCTTGCGTTTTTAAAAATCTTTGGCATAACCGTTAAATTATCTTTCTTATCTTTAGTTTATAGATTAATTTAACATCAGAAAGTAAAATTTTTGTTACACTTAACAACATTCCTTGGGATTGGTTATGATTATCACTATAGACGGTCCGGCTTCTGCCGGCAAAGGCACTCTGGCCGATAAACTTTCGCGCAAATACGGTATGGCATATTTTGACACCGGCATGGTGTATCGGGCTGTAGGGCTGCAGATGGTGTTGGACGGGCAGCCGCTTGAAGATGAAACTACGGCAGAAAAAGTTGCCAAGGCTCTGACTTTTCCCAAGATGATTGCGCTTTCCCACCACCAGGATTTTCGTTCTGATGTTGGCGGCAAGGCAGCCTCTGTAGTTGCCGCGATGCCGTCGGTTCGGCGGGCTTTGCTCAAAATGCAGCAGGATTTTGCCCTTAATCCGGTGTTTGCCGATGGTTCCAAAGCCAACGGCGCCATTTATGACGGGCGCGATACCGGCACGGTGGTTTGTCCGGAGGCGGATATTAAACTGTTTGTGACTGCCTCGCCGGAGGTTAGAGCTGAGCGCCGCTACAAAGAGTTTTTGCAAAAAGGCCTCAACAAGACTTATGAAGAGGTTTTGGCGCAGATTGAAGAGCGTGACGAGCGCGATTCCAATCGTTCTGCCGCTCCGCTAAAACCGGCGGCCGACGCAATCATTTTTGATACTTCGGAATACAATGCCGAGCAGGTGTTTGAAAAAGTCTGCTCCCTTATCGATAAAAAGCTTGAAAAATAAATATTTTAGGTTATAAAAGAACCACTCTTTGGCAATAGGGTGCGCTATTGCCATCGGCATTTTTAACCCCGCACAAGTCCGCCTCGCTTTTTTATCTTTGAGGAATGGCATTTTTGAAATAATACTTAATGATTAATACTGATATTAAAATCCCTGAAAACACCGAAAATTTTGAAGCTTTGCTGAACGAGCAGTTTGGCGACAAAGGTATTGTCGGCTCTGTTGTTAAGGGTACCATTATTAAATTGTCTGACGACTTTGCCACTGTTGATGTCGGCCTCAAATCAGAGGGTCGCATTCCTCTGCGTGAGTTTGGCCAAAACGCTGAACTCAAAGTCGGCGATCAGGTAGAAGTTTATGTTGACCGTTATGAAGACAGAGACGGCAACATTGTTCTCTCTCGCGAAAAAGCCCGTCGTGAAGAAGCTTGGCAGGATCTTGAGAAATGCCTCAATTCCGGCGAGCGTGTTAACGGCGTTATCTTCGGCCGCGTTAAAGGCGGTTTCACTGTTGACCTCAACGGTGCAATTGCTTTCTTGCCCGGTTCTCAGATCGATATCCGCCCGATTCGCGATATTACCCCGTTGATGGGTATTACTCAGCCTTTCCAGATTTTGAAAATGGACAAGGTAAGAGGCAACATCGTTGTTTCTCGCCGCGTTGTTCTGGAAGAAACCCGTGCTGAAGCTCGCGCCGAGCTCATCAATGACCTCAAAGAAGGTTCTATCCTTGAGGGTGTTGTTAAAAACATTACCGATTACGGTGCATTCATTGATTTGGGCGGTGTTGACGGCTTGCTGCACGTTACCGATATTTCATGGAAACGCATTAACCACCCGGCAGAAGTTCTGTCTGTCGGCCAGACTGTTAAAGTTCAGGTTATCAAATTCAATGAAGACAACCAGAGAATTTCTTTGGGTATGAAACAGCTTGAATCTGATCCGTGGCAGAGCGTTGCCGACAAATACAAAGTTGGCGAAATCTACACCGGTAAAGTTACCAACATCACCGATTATGGTGCTTTTGTTGAGCTCGAAGACGGTATTGAAGG
>JBNMLW010000054.1:0-6380 GCA_050875025.1 Alphaproteobacteria bacterium | reverse complement strand
TTTCTATCTCTCAAAATGAAATCCTTGCTTAAATAGCTGGGTAAATTGTCGCTTTTGGATTTAAAGTATGAACCAGTTAACAACCCGAGGTCCTCCTCTCTCATAATGCAATTCCGATGAACCCGCTTGTATATTGAGAATGCTTTTATGATTAGAGACAGGCCTTTGTGATTGAAAATTTAGAGTTAATTTTCGCTGACACTTTTGTTAGCTAGTATTTAATCTTAAGCGCCCTCTGGGCGCTTTTTTTATTACATGCTCTACAGAAAACCCCAAGTTTACTCGGGGCTGAATGCCATGGTGTTGGAACAACACAGTTCCACGCCGACGAGCGTGGTCAAAACGCAAGATTTGTAGTTGCTATAGAACCACCAGTTTAATGGGGGATATCTATTATCACCAACTGGTTAGAGATAATAAAAAGAGCCGAAAAATATTACTCTCGGCTCTTTTTGAAATATTAGCAAAGACCTGCAGTTGCAACTACCTCTCTTTTGCCTTGGCGGCCATTAAATCTAACGATTTAACAGGCATCTTCTTTATAGAAATTTCATTTGTGTCATTCGATTTTCCAGAAATTCTATCCTTTATTTCCTGAATTTTTGATTGAACGGATACCCCCTTTGCTGTATGAGAATCATTAGTTCTTGTCTCATTTACATCCTCAACAAACGTTCTTTTCAAGTCAGCCAAATATTCATATTTCAGCTTTTGGATTTTTGGCCGAGCGCTATCTCTATCCGCCTCATTACTTAATTCTGTATAAATCTTTCTTTTCAGATCGTCAGTTCTCAAACCAACAAATGTACTTTTCATACTGTACATTCTATCCAGCTCCCGAGGATTTTCAATTTCTGATCTGTTCAATTCCGCAAAAGAACTACCCTGGTCCTTATTCTTAGACAATTCTGCGACAACTTCTTTTTTTACATTCGGAAAATATTTTATCTCAAAGCCACGATTATCAATTAAAGGGTCATTTGCCTTTGCTTGTTGAAGTTTTGCAAAAATTTTCTCTCCCAATTTATGATAATAGCCTTCATAAAAAGAAAAACTTTTGTTTTGCGCAAAGTCTCTCTTCATATTCCCCAGAGTTTCTTCAATAGCTAGATTTTTTGCATATTCTTCAGGATATAATTCGAAATCAAACTCAGCTGAACGTTCATCAAGCTCCTCAATTTCATATTGTTCCATATCTTCAACAGAAACATTCTCATCAAAGAAATGGCTTCCCTGATTGTTGTCCATATCCAATTTATCAAAATTTTCCGTCGTTATTTCACTCCAAGCTTCTTCTTCCGCCTTATCGGCTTGTTCTTTTATATATTTCTCGGGCTCATATAAACAGTTCCTGCGATCTTCCCCCTCTTCAAGCTCTTCAAGCATCTCTTCTTTTTTATACATAACGCCCTCCATTTTTGTCTATAATATTTCTACCTTTATTAAACACTTTTCTAAAGCACATGTCAACTATTTTTTCAAAATAGACAAAAACCGCAGAGCAATTATTAACGACAGGCGAAGTTTTGTTAATGAGCGAGCAAACGAGAGTGCCGCAAAGCGAATTTACAAAACGAGTGACCGAAGCGAGTTGGCATTGCGATTATACGCAATGCCTATGAGCAAGACGAACTCCCGAGGGAGTTCGAACCTCAGCTCACGATAGCACAAAAAAAAGTCGGTGACTAAATCACCGACTTCTCAAAAATGGTGGGCGCTGAGAGGTTCGAACTCCCGACCCTCTCGGTGTAAACGAGATGCTCTTCCAGCTGAGCTAAGCGCCCATCTTGTTTACGGGAGTGTTTATACACTCACAAAAATAATTAATCAAGTAAAAAATGCATATTTTTTCAAAAAAAATTATCTTTTATTCTATCGCCTTGTTTAAGTGCAAAAAAAAGCTCTCCATCATGGAGAGCTTTTTAGCTAATAAATATCAAGGGCTAACCCGATAAGCCAGCCCTTGGAATATATTAGTTTACAGAATCCTGCAAAGCTTTACCAGCTTTGAACTTAGCCTGTTTGCGAGCAGGGATTTTGATAGCAGCGCCGGTGCGCGGGTTGCGGCCGGTGGTAGCAGCGCGTTTAGATACTGCAAAAGTACCAAAACCTACCAAACGAACTTCGTCACCTTTCTTCAAAGCTTTGGTGATAGAAGATACAAATGCATCAAGAGCCTTAGCAGAATCAGTTTTGGTAAGGCCGGTCTCGCCAGCAATGCTGGAAATCAATTCATTCTTATTCACGGTGAGGACTCCCTCTAATATAAGTTATAAACCAATGCAAGCAAGGTTTTTCCCTGCTTACACGAAAATTTGAACACTAAAAAAAATATGAGTCAAATAAAAATTTGTATTCTTTCAACATTTTTTGCATTTTTTGCCCTCATAACACCAATTTTCAAGGTTTTCCACAGGCTTAGGCCGCCAAAACGCATATACATTGTTATATTTGCTGAATTTGTTTCCGATTCTGCAGATTCGCAAAATGCCAAAAAAAAACGGGGATTATCTCCCCGTTTTTCAAATTATTTTTTGCTCTTTAGCGGCTTAACCTTGCCGTTGAGAGCTATTTTCAGCACCTCTCGGGCATCAGAAACCGGAATGATTTTCAGCCCCTTCTTGACATTATCGGGTATCTCCGCCAAATCTTTTTCATTTTCTTTGGGAATAATCACCGTCTTGATGCCGCCGCGCAGAGCCGAAAGCAGTTTTTCCTTGAGCCCGCCGATAGGCAGCACCCTGCCCTGCAGCGTAATTTCTCCGGTCATAGCCACGTCTTTGCGCACCGGAATCTTGGTCAAAACCGAAACCAGCGTCGTATACATAGCAATACCGGCCGACGGCCCGTCCTTGGGCGTAGCGCCCTCCGGCACATGAACATGGATATCAGTCTTTTCAAATACTTTGGGGTCAATTCCCAGCTCTTTGGAGTGGGAACGAACTACCGAATACGCGGTTTCAATAGATTCTTTCATCACTTCGCCGAGTTTGCCGGTCTGCTTGACCATACCTTTGCCCGGCATATCTACCGCCTCAATAAAGAGTATATCTCCACCGACTTCTGTCCACGCCAAACCGGTGGTAACACCGATATGGTCTTCTTCCTCAGCCTCGCCGTAACGATATTTAATAACGCCGAGATACTTATCAATATTCTTGGCGGTAACTTCTATCTTCTTCTTTTTCTTGTCCAGCAAGATATCTTTGACCGCCTTGCGGGCAATGGTCGAGAGCTCGCGCTCCAAGTTGCGCACGCCGGCCTCCCGGGTATAATAACGGATAATGGAGCGCACTGCGTCATCGCTGATAGCAAGCTCGCTCGGGCTGACCGCGTTTTCCACAAATATCTTCGGAATCAGGTGGCGTTTGGCAATCTCAATCTTCTCATCTTCGGTATATCCGGAGAGTCTGATTATTTCCATACGATCCATCAACGGCCGCGGCATATCCAAAGAGTTGGCCGTAGTCACAAACATTACATCCGACAAATCATAATCAACTTCCAGATAATGGTCATTGAAGGTTGAGTTCTGCTCCGGATCCAATACCTCCAGCAGCGCCGATGCCGGATCGCCGCGATAGTCATTGCCCATCTTATCAATCTCATCCAGCAAAAACAGCGGATTCGATGTGCCGGCTTTTTTCATGCCTTTGATAATTTTGCCCGGCATAGAGCCGATATAGGTACGCCGATGCCCGCGAATTTCCGCCTCATCGCGCATACCGCCCAAAGACGCCCGCACAAACGCGCGCCCTGTAGCCTTGGCAATTGACTTTCCGAGAGAGGTTTTGCCAACGCCCGGAGGCCCGACCAAGCACAAAATCGGCCCCTTGACCTTATCTGCTCTGGCCTGCACTGCCAAAAATTCCACAATGCGTTCCTTCACCTTATCCAGGCCATAGTGGTCGGCTTCCAAAATCTCCATCGCCTTGCCGAGGTCTTTATTAACTTTGGAACGTTTGTGCCATGGAATATCCAATAACCAGTCCAAATAGTTGCGCACGACGGTTGCCTCAGCCGACATCACGCTCATATTTTTGAGCTTACGCACTTCTGCCAAGGCTTTGTCTTTTGCCTCTTTAGAGAGTTTGGTCTTTTCAATCCGTTTCATATAGTCGGCGATTTCCGTATCTTCCTCACCATCGCCAAGCTCCTTCTGAATCGCTTTCATTTGCTCGTTCAGATAATATTCCTTTTGGCTTTTTTCCATCTGCTTTTTAACGCGGTTGCGGATTCGGTTTTCCACCTCCAGCATCGCAATTTCAGCATCCATAAAGCCCAAAATCTTTTCAAAGCGCTCGTTTAAGGTGCTGCCCTCCAGCAAAGCCTGCTTATCGGCAATCTTCAGCGCCAGATGCGAAGCTATCGTATCTGCCAGCTTGCCGTAATCTTCAATCTGGTTGACCGCCACCAAAACCTCCGGCGCCGTCTTTTTTGAGAGTTTTACATATTCTTCAAACTGCGACAGAACCGCACGTACGATTCCTTCCAGCTCTTGCCCCTGCTCCTCGGCATCGGGCATAATTGTAATATTGGCCGCCAAAAATTCTTCATCATTATAAATCTTGTTGAGTTTGACGCGTTCCAACCCTTCAATCAGTACTTTAACCGTTCCGTCCGGCAGGCGCAGCAGCTGCAAAACCGTACCCAGAGTACCGACATGAAAAATATCGTCTTCCTTAGGATCTTCGGTTGCCGCGTCTTTCTGAGTAACCAAAACAATATTCTGGTCATGATCAACCACATCTTGCAAAGCACGAATAGATTTCTCTCTTCCGACAAACAACGGCACAATCATCTTCGGATAAACCACAATGTCGCGAAGCGGCAAAACCGGATATTTTTGTTTTTTTACAGTCATTTCACACCTATATAAAAATTTTGCATATAATCTATATAAGAAAACCAGCGCGGCTCTACAAGATTCACTCTCAACTTTTTTGACACATCCGCGCTTTTTAAGCAAACTCAATTTTACTAATCCACAGGAAAGCAAAATTGCTGGTAATAAGTGTCAATAAAGGATTTCAAGTTAAAAATTTTTATATATAATAAGGCAGAATAATTTATGGAGTATGCAATGCCGATTAACAAAAATATATTATCCAATGAAGATATTACCGTTAACATTTCCGTCACTCTCGGTACGGCAGATTTACGCGTACACCAGCTACTCAAACTCGGCCGCGGCGCTGTGGTTGAGCTGGACAGAGATATTAATGACTATGTTGATATCTATGCCAACGATGTTTTAATCGGCCATGGCGAAGTTGTTGTTACCGATAACGAAACAATCGGCATCAGCGTAACCGATATGGTCTCCGGCAAATAAGCGGCAAAACCCATGAGTCTGTATAAAAAATTCATCAAAAAACCGCTCAAAAAACTTGGCAGCACCAAATTTGCCATGAACCTGATTTCAGCCTTTTTATACGGCTATGCCAAGTTTGTCGGACACACCACCCGCTGGCATACCGAAGGAGTTGACACTTTTCATAAGCTCGCCCGGGAGAATAACGGCGTTATCTTGGTAATCTGGCACGGAAGAGCAACCATGCTCCCCTTTTTCAAAGAAAAAAATTTACCGCTCAACGCCTTGGTTTCGCCGCACCGCGATGGACAAATGATCGCCGGGCTGCTCCGCCGTTTCGGCATTGGCGTAATTGACGGCTCCTCTAATGAAAATGCAACCGGAGGCGCGCTTGACCTGATGCGTACTCTCAAAAAAGATACTTCTATCTGCATTATTCCCGACGGTCCGCGCGGCCCCCGCATGAAGATGGGGCGTTCTCCGATTTACTATGCGCAAAAGACCGGTAAACCGATTATCGGCGGCGCCTATAGCATTCAGGATTCGCTTATTGTTGAAAAAGCCTGGGACAAAATGATGATTCCTCTGCCTTTTTCCCGCGGAGTTTGCAAAATTTCCGAACCGCTGTATGTTCCGGCGCAGGCCACTGACGCCGAGCTTGAACAATACCGCCAGGAAATGGAAAACCGCCTGAATCAAATCAGCATCGAATGCGACAAAGAAATGGGACTGGCTCCGGTATTGCCTGATCCTCAAGCCATCAACACCAAAAGAAGCCTAAGGAAATAAATATGTTCATTAAAATCTACAACACCCTGGTTACAGTTCTCTACCCTTTGGTCATTAAGAGCTATATCAAAAAACGTCTGGCCAACGGCAAAGAGGACAAAGAGCGCTTTAATGAACGCATCGGCCGCCCCAAAATGAAACGCCCTGAAGGAAAATTGGTATGGCTGCACGGCGCGTCGGTTGGTGAATCTGTATCTATGCTGCCGCTTATTCGAAAAATTCTTGATACCTATCCTGATGCCCATGTTATGGTTACAACCGGCACCGTGACCTCTGC
>JBNMLW010000053.1:0-6448 GCA_050875025.1 Alphaproteobacteria bacterium | reverse complement strand
ACTTCCAGCAAAGGCATTAGTTGCTCCTTCGCGAATCAAAGGCATCGCGGATGCCCTCGCCGATAAATATCAGCATGGTCAAAAGTCCGGAAAGAACAAAAAATATCGATAATCCAATCCAGGGAGCCTGCAGATTGTCTTTGCCCTGACGCACCAAATCGCCTAAGGACGGATATTCCTGCGGGAGCCCTAACCCTAAAAAGTCCAGCGCGGTGAGCGATACAATGGCCTCTGACAGAATGAAGGGAATAAAGGTAATGCTGGCAACAACCGCATTGGGCAAAATATGGCGGAAGATTATGCGCAAATTGCTGATACCCAAAGCCTTGGCTGCTTTGACAAATTCAAAATTGCGCGCGCGCAGAAATTCAGCGCGGACAACTCCGGTCAGGCTCATCCAGGTAAATGCCAGCATGATAATCAGCAAGCTCCAAAAACCGGGAACAAAAATACTGGCAATGATGATAAGAACAAACAATTGCGGCAGAGATTCCCATATTTCCAGTACTCGCTGAAAAATCAAATCTATCTTGCCGCCAAAATAACCTTGCACGGCGCCGCTGACAATTCCCAAAAAAGAACTGGCGGCCGTGAGCAGAAAAGCAAAAACTACGGACAGCCTTAAGCCATAGATAATCCGTACCAAAATATCCCTACCCTCGTCATCGGTGCCAAGAATATGTTTATCTGTCGGAGCAGACGGAGTTGGGGTTTGCAAGTCATAATCCACAGTGTTAAAAGAATATGGCAGCGGCGGGAAGATAATATATCCGTCGGCACTGATTTTGTCTTGAATATATTTATCGCGATAGTCAGTCGGTGTGGGAAAATCTCCGCCAAAATCCTGTTCGCTATAGGTATGGAAGAGCGGAAAGTAAAAATGCCCTTGGTATTTAACCAGCAAAGGCTGATCGTTGGCAAACAGTTCGGCAAACAGCGTGAGGATGAAAATACTGCCGAAAATTAACAGCGCCCAATAAGCCCGGCGATTTTTGCGAAAAGCCTGCCAATGGTAATAGAGCGGAGAATGGTTGTCTGTCTGCAAGTTTTTCACGCCCAAACCTTTATTTGTCTGCGGAGTCAATCACTTTAACCGAAACATTTACGAAGTTTTTATCGGGAGCCGGTTTAGCCGCGGCAGCCGTCTTGGCAGCTGTTTTTTCTTTGAGCTGTTTCTTTAGCTGCTCGGGTTTGGGCAAAGGCTTTTCCTCGGCTTTGGCCGGAGCAACAGTAGCAGCTGTTTTTTCTGCAGCTGGAGCCGCTTCTTGTTGAGCCGCTTCGCTAATAGTTTGCGCCTTGGTTTCCGGAGCAATTTCTTCAGCTTTTTGGGCAACCGGTGCTTCTTTTATCTCTTTTTCCGGCAGAATCTCGGGCTCTTCGGGATTTTTTTGCAGCGGAATAACCTCTTCATCCATCAGATTTTCGGTCTGATTGTGGACGGCCCAAGAAGAATACCATGTCTTAAAGTTATTGCGGGCTTTTTCTATCTGGCGGTTGCTGAGTTTTTGTTTTTCAGCAGCAGACATAATTTCTTTGTGCAGTTGGTCGGTGACGTTGTAGCCTTCCAGCTCGCCGCATTCTTTTTTGTAAAGGTAGTTGCGCAAAATGGCCGGCGCTGTGCACAGATGATAGTCGATATCTGATTGATTTTTGAGCGGGTCATAAATGGCAATTCCGCCCTGGCGGTTGTTTTGCATAGATTTAAACAAATCTTTGTCCAATCCCAACGGAACAGAAAACAGTACGCTGGTTCCCTGAATGACAACCACAGTGTTCTTCAGCTTATTGTTTTTCTGCAGTTGCTGCATAAAGTTTTCTAATTGACCATAAAGACAGCTGGTTTGTTCAGCCGCGGCATTGTATCTGACCATCAGCGGAGTATCTTTGTCATTGGCGCTAATCCAACGAGATATAGGCTTCAGGTTGCAAAGCGCATCATACATCAACAAGTCAGCCGGCATATCCAAAGCGGCAAAATAAGCATTGTTGCCCTTGTCAACAGCAATATCATCAGCCAGCATTTTAAGTTGCTTAAAGGAATTTAACACCGGCAGTTGAGAGGTCTGGAAATGCAGCGGAGCAACATCGCGCTCAAATGAAGACGCTATGCCCAACACTGGGCTTATGCTTGGAACAAGGCCGGTGCTTTCCAGCCATTCGGAAGACAATACTGCCACTTTTTGCGGCAATGACAAGCCTAATCCGTTGAAACTGATGGGGCGCTCAACCTTTTCTACACAGCGGTTAACAGAAAGGCGGCTGTTAATATTGCACAAATCAATGCGTCCGTTTTGGTAGACGCGGAGATTGTAGTCATTTTTGTGAAACGTGTCAAAAACGCGGTTTTCTTTAAGATACAGGCGTTCGTTGCCAAGGTGCTTAAAGTCCCAATATCCGTCAAGCAAAACATCAGAAAGCAGATAGTCGGCGGCGTTTTGGCTATTGGGATTGAGGACTGCCGCCAGATTCATATACGGCTGGTCGCCCTGCTCAATGTAAGAATACGGATAATAGGTAAAGTTGTTTTGCAGATAAAAGCCCAAAACATTGTCTGCGGCCTCTTTCAAGTCGCTGTTTTTGTTATCTTTATTAAGAGACTGCAGTTTGTGATAAGTTGGAGCATTGGGCAGAGCAATATATACAAAATTGCGTCCGTTCGGGTGAGAACTTTCTTCGCCCAGAGCCGGTTTATTGTCAAAATAGCGGGACAGCGGGTTGAAATATGCCGCGCTCATCAGTCCGCCGCAAATCAGCAGCAGGGTGCCAAGCAGGTATATCTGAGTGCTGCGGCGGGCAAATGTCAAAAATATAAAAGTAACAAACAGCAAAACGGCGGCAAGAACAAAATGGGAATAGTGGCTGAGGATATCGCTGCCGGAGCTTCCGGGCAGAACATTGAAATAAACAGCCAAAACAGAGCCTTGGTCAAAGCGGGCAAATTGATTGAAAACAGCCAGCAGCGTTACCGCCGCCCCTGCTCCAATCAAAAAGTTCTGCAAGGTCAGCGAAAAAGAAAACAAGAAAATAAGCGTAAACGAAACGATAGCAATAGCGGCGTATATCCAGCCGGCCTCGGGAGTCAGCTCTTGTCCGGTGGTAAAAAGATTGTAGCTGCCGGCCTCGGCAAACAAGGTGAAGTCCAGCGCAAATATGGTTGCCAACAGCAGGCTTTTTACAATAAGGTCAACCAAATATTCCCGAAAGCGGCGTTTGGCCGGTTTCTTTTCTTTTTGCGAGCGGGCAAGGTTTTTGGCCGAAGTCTGGCGCGGATCATCCAAAAAAATATCTTCCATTTGCTGAGCCTTTATATGGTTTTGGTAAATATATCAAAGATGCGTATTATATAATCACAGTTATTATTATTTTTAAAGCAAAAATCCTCAGAGTTTGCACAACTTCTGAGGATTTTGCATTCAGTATGAGAACTACTATCTTGAGTAGAACTCGATAACCAGGTTCGGTTCCATCTGAGAAGCATAAGGAACATCGTCAAATTTAGGAACAAACGCAAATTTGGCGCTGAACTTGTTGCTGTCTACTTCCAAATAGCCAGGGAAATCGCGGTTGGAAGATTCCATAGCGGCAATTACCATCGGCATCTGTTTGGCTTTAGCGGTTACTTCGATAATATCACCGGCCTTAACCATGTAAGAAGGAATGTTAACTTTTTTGCCGTTTACCAATACGTGGCCGTGGTTAACAAACTGACGGGAAGCAAAGATAGTCGGAACAAATTTGGCTTTGTATACCAGGTTGTCCAAACGAGATTCCAAAATACCAATCAAGTTTTCAGCAGCATCACCGTTGCGGCGGATGGCTTCAACATAGTATTTGTGAAACTGTTTCTCAGAAATGTTGCCGTAATAGGTTTTCAATTTCTGTTTAGCATAAAGCTGTGTACCGTAGTCGGTAGGCTTTTTGTGGCGCTGGCCGTGCTGACCCGGAGCATATTCTCTTTTGGCAACGGAGCTGTTCGGAGCACCCCAAATCACGCCATATTGGCGTTCTTTTTTCTTTTTGGCAGTAATGATACTTTTCATTAAATAAATCCTTGTTTTTTAGTTAGGTTATTGTCCCGATAGTTTTGGCTTATTGTTGCCAAACGAGGCGGTTTTTCCGTCTTCATTCTCGGAAGTGGTTGCAATTTATAATAATATTTCAGATAAATCAAGACTTTTTTGCATAATTTTGTAGATTTTTAAAACACAAAACGTTAAGATAGCGCATACTTTAAATATAAGGCCAGATGTATGTCTTATGAGATGATGTTTCATAATGCGGTTGAGCTCCATGAGGCCGGAAGGCTTGATGAAGCGGAGGCAATTTACCGGCAGATTTTGGAGACTGCTCCGGAACAGCCGGATGTGCTCAATCTGCTGGGGCTGGTGGCGCAGGCCAAAGGCGCCCAGGCCGAGGCCTGCAGCTTGTTTATGCGGGCAATCAAAGGCAAGCCGCAAGAGGCGTCTTTTTATTATAATCTGGCGTTTTCTTGCAAACTTGACAACAAACCGCGCGAGGCGCTGGAAAATTTTATTAAAGTAAGCGAGCTGGCTCCGGCAGTCAAAGAGACATACAATGAAATTGCCCTGTTGCTGCAAGACTCCGATATGCAAAAAGCCAGACAAACCTGGAATTATGCCCTGCAGCTGGACGGCAATTATGCCGAGGCGGAGGCTAATTTGGCGATGAGCTATGAAAGTGAAAACCCCGGTAAGGCAATTGCCGATTTGGAAAAACTTGCCGGCCAGTATCCACAAGAGGCCTTGATTTTTTATTATCTGACTAAGCTTTACATGCGGCGCATCCTATGGGAAAAAGCCTGGAACTCTGCCGTCAGGGCCAAAGAATTGGCACCGACTTCAGATGAAATTCGAGTACTGCTGGCCCTACTCTCCTGCCATGATAACCAGCTTGAAAACGCTAAGATATATTTTGCCAAGGCCGAACTTTTGAATCCCAATAATCAGGCGGCTTTGATGGGGCTGGCTGATTTGTACAGCCGCGAGGGCAATTTTAACGAGGCGGAGCCGCGCTACAAACGGGCAATTGAGCTGGACAGCAAAAACTTTGACGCACATAATAATTATGCCGAAATGCTGCAGCGCCAGGGGCGTTTGAGCGAGGCGCTGGAAGAATACCGCGCGGCAGTCATAATCAATCCGGCATCTGCGGAAGTAAGCAACAACTTGGGGCTGATATTGCGTGATTTGGGCGAATATGATGAGGCCTTGGGGCTGTTGTTCAACGCTTTGGCACAAAAACCGGAGCGGGAAGAAATCTCGGTTAATCTGAGCGAGACTCTGGTTTTGCTGGCGCGTCAAGATATCGAAAAAGCCCAAAAGATTGCCGATAACTGGCTGAAACAGATGCCCGATAATGCTTTTGCCAAGCAGGCGGCAGCGGCTCTGAGAGGAGAAAATATTGAGAATAATCAAATTTATAGTGAAAAGCTGTTTGACAATTTTGCTGATAATTATGAGTTGGTTGTCAAAAATTTGGGTTACTCAGTTCCGGAAGCTATGCGCCGAATTGCAGGAGATGTTAAAGGTACCGTTGCGGATTTGGGCTGTGGCACGGGGCTGGTGGCAGAAGTTCTTAAGACTCCGGAAAACCGGTTCATCGGAGTAGATATCAGTCAGAGGATGCTGGATGCCGCGGCGCAAAAAGGGCTTTATGATGAGTTGATAAAAGCTGATGTCGGTGATTTTTTGCAAAATAATAATGGCTTTGATTGGGCTGTGGCGGCTGATGTATTTGGGTATATCGGCAAACTTGACGATGTGATAAAACGCCTTAAAAACAAAAAGATATTATTTTCTGTTGAGGCATCAGATAAAGAAGAGACTTATTCAATCATGCCCAACGGAAGGTATAAACATAATCCGCTGTATGTCGAAAAATTGTTGCGAGAAAACGGATTTGAGCGTATAACTAAAGAAGATTTGGTTCTGCGAACCGAAAACGGCGAGCCTGTAAAAGGTATGATTTTTAAGGGAGAATAAATCATGGCTGATGAATTGATTGATATTTATGACAGTGAAATGAACCTGCTGGGCACAGCCATGAAATCTCAGGCCGATAACGAAAGTTTATGGCGCAAAGTCGCTCACTGCTGGGTGATTGACAGCGATAAAGTCTGGCTGCAGTTGCGCGGCAAAAATCGAGCCGTATACCCTGCTCTGCTTGATGTATCAGTTTCCGGACATCTGATGACCGGAGAGACCGCCAAGCAGACTTTGGTACGCGAGTTTGACGAAGACTTGAACTTGGATATCAATGAGGATAACTTTGAAAAACTGTTTACCCATCGGCTGGTTGAGGGCTACAATTCTCGCGAATTTCGCGCCTTTTGTCCGACTTATGCCCTGCAGTTGCAATCCAAGCCCGCCGATTTGACAATTCAATCGGATGAAGTCGATGGCATTTTTGAGGCTAAAATAGAAGATTT
>JBNMLW010000052.1:0-6468 GCA_050875025.1 Alphaproteobacteria bacterium | reverse complement strand
CTCTGATTTTGCCGCCCAAAGTTTCGTCAAAGCTGGAACCGAAAATAATATTGGCATCTTCGTCAACTTCTTCTTTAATGCGGCTGGCGGCCTCATCAATTTCGAACAAAGTAATATCCGAACCGCCGGTAATATTAATCAACACGCCTTTGGCACCGTGCATAGAGCAATCATCCAGCAGCGGATTAGCCAACGCCTGCTCTGCCGCTTTGATAGCTCTGTCCTCGCCCTCAGCCTCGCCGGTTCCCATAATGGCTTTGCCTTTATCTTCCATAATGGCCTTGATATCGGCAAAATCCAAGTTAATCAACCCCGGCATCATCATCAGGTCGGTAATCGAACGAACACCGGCATACAACACATTATCTGCCATTACAAACGCATCGACCAACGTTGTGTTTTTGTCGGCGATTCTAAACAGATTTTGGTTCGGAATAACAATGATACTGTCAACTTCTTTGGTAAAGTTAATCAACGCCTGCTCAGCTGTTTCATAGCGTTTTTTGCCTTCAAACTGAAAAGGCTTGGTTACCACGCCGACTGTCAAAATACCTTTTTCTTTGGCGATTTTAGCCACTACCGGAGCCGCGCCGGAACCGGTACCGCCGCCCATACCGGCAGTAATAAACACCATATTGGCGCCTTCCAGTTCGCGCTCGATCTCGTCTCTGGCTTCTTCCGCCGCCAACTTGCCGACTTCCGGACGCGCGCCGGCGCCCAAACCTTTGGTAGTTTCCAATCCCAATTGGATTTTGCGGCTGGCCTTAGAATTTTCCAAAGCCTGAGCATCTGTATTGGCCACAATAAAGTCAATGCCTTCCAGATTTTGGGTAATCATATTATTTACGGCATTTCCGCCACCGCCGCCAACCCCGATTACCGAGATTCTCGGTTTGAGTTGCATTACGTTTTTTTCTGGTACTGCTAGCTTAATTGACATGGTAATCCTTACTCCCAAAATCCTAAATTTTCCAATTTAGAATAGGATATCTCCAATACATTAAGTTTTAGTTACCAAGAAATTTTTTTTATTAAAAATCCTGCTTAAACCAAGAAAAGATTTTGCTCCAGGTTCCGCCATTACCATACATCGGTTTATTGATAATTCTTCTCGGCTTTTTCTCCGCATAATTCATGGCAAACAGCAGCATCCCGATACAGCTTGAATATGTAGGATTCCGCAACACATCCGGCAGTCCGACTATTCCTTTCGGACGCCCGAGGCGGACTTGTTTGTCCAAGATAACCGAGGCAATCTCGCTAACGCCCACCAGTTGCGACGCACCGCCGGTCAGCACCACCCTATGGCTGGAAATATCGCGCAATCCGGCCTCTGCCAGTTTGCGGTTAACCAGTTCAAAAGTTTCTTCAATCCGCGGCTGAATAATACTGGTCAGAGCCGCGCGAGAGGTCTGTTTAATATTGCTGTCATCCTCCTCGCCCATCGGATAAACATTAATGGTTTCTTCTTTATCCTGAGCGCTGCAAAAAGCGCATCCGTACAGATTTTTCAAACGCTCGGCATGAGAAGGAGATGTATTCAGCCCCACCACCATATCATTGGTAACGTTATTTCCGCCTACCGGAATCGAGGCAAAATAGAACGGATAACCATGCCTGAAACAGGCGATTGAGGTTGTGCCGCCGCCCATATCAATAACCGTAGCGCCGTATTCGCGCTCATCGTCAACCAGGCAGGCCAGTCCTGAAGCGTATGCCGAAAAGACTTTGCCGGCAATTTCCAGGCGGGCGTTTTCAATAACCGTCGATAAATTGCGGCACACAACATCCGGCGCAAATCCCAGCAAAATATCCATTGACAGCGTCTCGCCAAACATATTACGCGGATCTTTAATATCTTCGCCGCCGTCCAACCGATAATTGGTCGGCAGGCAATGAATCAACTCGCACCCTTCCACATTAACCTTATCTGTCCCTTTGGCCTTGATTTTTGACAAATCATTTTCATTAACCGGACGATTTTTGTTAAGATTAATACTAAAAGTTTTTACGGCGCTTTTGATTTTATCACCCGACATATCTACAATCACGCGGTTAATATGGGTATTCGCCATCTGCTCCGCCGCATCAACGGCATTTCCGACTGCGTATGTCGCCTGATTGATATCGGTAACAATTCCGTTTTTGATTCCCTGAGAGGCATTGCAGCCGTAGCCAATGACCTTAATCATACCATCGCGGCTCATTTTGGCAATAACACAGCAGACCTTGGATGACCCGATATCCAAAGCAGCAACTGTTGTCGGCTTATTAAATGAATGCGTTACCAAAACTTCCTCTCTAAAGCTTATGTTCTGCGGCTTTCTGCAGTTTAGGCGCATTTTCTCCGCTGCCGTGCCGCAGTTTTACCACCACTTTATCAGGCAATCTTAAATCTATTATGGTTAATTTACGCTTAAAAATTCCCTTGGTTTCATCTAATTTTACCAATTTCTTCCACGCCGCCTCAATATTTTCTTCCGGCAGTTTGATGGTAATGCCGTTTCTGATGTCATCAAGTATCAGATTCCAGCGCCGGCCGGAAATAAAGTTGGCAACCTTTACGCGGCCGATATAGTCTTTGTCTCCGTCTTTCAGCGCTGCCAGCAGATTCTTAAAATTCTCCGGCGCGCCGGCTCCGACAATCAGCAATATCGGCTCATTAATCCGATAGTCGGCCTTAATTACCTCGCCCTCGGCATCCAGCGGATAAAACTTTTCGTTAATCTGCCAAATAGCTTTAACTTTCCGTTCGCGGATGCTTATATTCAACACATTGGGGAAAAAGCTTCTTCTAACTTCCGCTTCTTTCACCCAAGGCAGCGTTTCCAGACGCTGTTTGATATCATCAGCATTCAACTTCAGCATATTGGCGCCGCGTTCCAACTGCAGCACCTGATTAACCTCTTCTTTGCTGGTGTGTTCTCGTCCGCTGATTACCACATCTTCAAGCACCAGCCCTTGCTCGCCGCCCCACTCATAAAGGCTGTCGCGCCAATCATTCAACTGCTTGTTAATCAAGTCATTTTTCAGAGTAAGGATTGTGCCTGCCACTATAAAAATCGCGCCCAAAACCGCCAAAGTCCCCGCCAATCTCCACGGCCATTCTTTCTCCGGCCGTATAATATTGTCGGAACTTTTAACTTCAGCTTTATTTTCTGTTTCGGTTGCGTCTGTCATGGCTATTTATTAATACCCATTCTCTTGATTTCCCATTCCAGGGTTATTGTGGTGCTGTCTTTTACCCGTTGGACAATGGTTTCGCCCAAAGTCTCAATATCGTATGCGGTAGCATGCCCGTTATTAACCAAAAAGTTACAGTGCTTTTCCGAAACTCTGGCACCGCCTATCTGCAAATCGGCGCAGCCGGAACTTTTAATCAGTTCCCAAGCGCGCAGCCCTTCCGGATTCTTAAAAGTTGAACCGGCCGTGCGCACATTATGCGGCTGCGTTTTGAGCCGATAATTTTTTTGCTCTTCAATTATCTTCAGCGTTTCCGCCGGCTCCTGCGGCTGGGTTTTCAGCGTAAGCGCGGTAATAATCCAGTCATCGGGAAACAAACTGTTTCGATAAGACAAGCACAAATCCGCCGCCGGAACTTCGCGGATTTCGCCGTCTCCGTTAATAATTGTCGCTCTTGCCAACACATCTTTGAGTTCTTTGCCAAAACACCCGGCATTGGTTTTTACCGCACCGCCCAAGTGCCCCGGAATAGACACCAAAAATTCAAGTCCCCCCAATTTATTTTCAATCATTATTTTTTTAAGTTCGGCATTTCTGATGCCGGCACCGCAGGTGATTTCCCCTTCGCCTACGGAAACTTTTTTATAATACGGACTGTCTAATTTTATTACCACGCCCGGAATGCCTCCGTCGCGCACCAGCAGATTAGAACCGCCGCCTACCACGCATATCGGCAGATTATAAGGCTTGGTTTTCAGGAACAAGCTCAAATCGGCATCATCTTCCGGATAATACATAACCTCTGCCGGCCCCCCAACCGCAAACCAGGTATGTTTAGACATCAGCACATTGCAAAGGTATTTTCCCCTTACCTCCGGCAACAATTTGACCAAGTCATTTTTCTTATTTCCAAAACCAAACATCGCCTTCTCCGTTCTATTTTTTTGCCAAAGTTGCTTCTATTCCGTCAGCCAGGCGCTTGGCGGCATTTCTGATACCGGCCTTAGCGGCATTTTCTGACATCTGTTTCAAGCGCGGATAATCCGCCGCCCAATCCGTAATAAGTTTTTGCAGTTTTTCCGCTGAAAACTCAGCCTGCCGAATAACAACACCGGCTCCGGCTTCAGCAATTTCCGCCGCATTAGAAGTCTGATGATCATCAGCCGCCGTCGGCAGCGGCACCAAAACCGACGGCACGCCGACAACCGCAATCTCCGAAACAGAAGACGCGCCGGAACGCGATATCACCAGATGCGAATTTCTGTACAGCTCCGGCATATTGTCAAAAAAGTGCCGAACCACCGGTACCACGCCGCTGCCCTCATAAGCCGCCGCAATTTCATTTTCTTCGCCGCTCCGGCACTGCTGAAAGATACTCAATCGAGCGCGCAGTTTCTTATCAAGCTTCTGCACCGCCTGCGGCACCACATCGCCAAAAACCTTGGCGCCTTGGCTGCCGCCCAGCACCAAAATTTGCATTTTATCATCGGCTCCAAGCTTAGGATACGGCAAATCTGCCGCCGCAACAATCGCCCCGCGCACCGGCATCCCGCATACCAAACATTTTTCTGCCTCCGGCGCATACTTTACTTTTTTGAAACTTTGCCCCACCAAGTCGGCATATTTGCTCAAAAACGATTAGTACGGCTCATAACGGAATTTTGTTCGTGAATCACCAGTTTGGTACCGCTCAATATGGCCGCCATACATGCCGGAAAAGAGGCATATCCGCCAAACCCGACCACGCACAAAGGCTTTCGCCGCCACAATATCCAAACTGCCTGCACAATTCCCAACGCGGTTTTAATCAGGCTCTTAATTTTGAACAACTTAGATTTTCCGACCACTCCGCCGGAAAGCACCGCCACATTGGGAATCTCGCCCAATTTGCCCTTATAGTTATCTTTGCCGCGCTTATCGGTAATCAGCATCAGCCGATATCCGCGCGCCAGCAATTCCTCTGCCAATGCCTCGGCCGGATAGACATGTCCGCCGGTGCCTCCGGCAGTCAAAATGATTAGAGGTTTTTGCTTTTGTTTAGTCTTCTTCATCTTTTTCCTCCGCCGAAACATTTTTACGGGTTATGGCCAGCAGCATCCCCATTGTAATTGCCATGCCCAGCAATGACGAGCCGCCGCACGAAATCAGCGGCAATGCCATTCCTTTGGTTGGCAAAAGGTGCATGGTAGAACCGATGTTAATAATACTCTGCAGCCCAAAACTTGCTACCAAACCGCAAGTAGACAATATGATAAACAAGTTATTGTCTTTGCAGGAAATTATCATTGTTCTAATTACAATCGCCGCATATAGGGCAACAATTCCCAAACAGAGTATCATGCCATATTCTTCCGCCGCCACGGCAAATACAAAGTCTGTATGGGCATCGGGAATATGCATTTTAACCACTCCCTCTCCCGGGCCGACACCAAATATACCGCCGTTTTCAAAAGCGGCCAAAGACTTGCTGACCTGATAACTCAAATTGTTTTCGCCGGCAAAATATTGGGCTATACGATCGCGCATGTGTGGCTGTAAAAAATATGTTGCCACCGCTCCGGCCAGACCGGTTCCGCCCAAAGCAAACACATATTTCCAAGGGATTCCGGCCAAGAACAATTGCATCACCCAAATAGCAGCCACCACAAAAGTCATACCCAAATCCGGCTGTTTCCACAACAAAAACGCCGTTACGACAAACAACCCGATAGAGAGCCGATAGCCCGGAAAATCCTGATATCGGCGCTTTGCCTCCAACAACCAAGCTGTCACCACAATAAAGGTCGGTTTAATAAATTCTGACGGCTGCAGCGAAAAAAAGCCAAAGTTTATCCATCTGCGGGCGCCTTTCACCTCATATCCAAAAAACAAAGTCCAAACCAGCAGCACCATGGCAACCAAATAGCCGATAACGGCAATCCGGCGGATCGACTTTAGCCCCAGCATTGATAAAAACAACATACAGCCGATTGCCAGCGGCAAAAACATTACCTGTTTTAAGATAAAATAGAACTGCCCGCGTCCGAGGTTGTTTGACACTGCCGTTGAGGCAGAAATACTCAAAATTGCGCCAATTCCCAAAAGAATGGCAATCAGCATCAACAGCTGTTTGTCAACTGTCCACCACCAATTTGCCAACATTCCGCGGCTGCTGCGGGAAAAAGATATCAATTTTGCCCCCTATTTGTATTGGATTGCCAAAAACCCAAGCACTGCCAAAATAATACCAATCACCCAAAAACGAACAACCACTCTGGTCTCCGGCCAGCCGCATTGTTCAAAATG
>JBNMLW010000051.1:0-6477 GCA_050875025.1 Alphaproteobacteria bacterium | reverse complement strand
CATATTGCCTTTTCGGATAATCCCGAAGATAATTACAATATCGGCGCGCTGACTTTTGGCGGAGAAATCAACGGCGGGTTGGACAAACTCAAGATTGAAAATGCCGAGCTGGAATTAGACGGGCAGCAAGCCACTTTGGGGCTTGAGGTCGCCGGCCTCGAAAGCTACCTGTTGCAGTCTTCGCTCAAGGATATGAAAATGGTGCTGTCTGCCGGCGTAAAAAAACTGCCGACCAATGACTTATACCGCTATTGGCCGCGGCATATTGCCACTCAGGCTTGGAATTGGTGCAAAAGCAGCCTGTCGGAAGGTTCAATTGAAAACGCCGCGTTTAAGTTTAATTTTGCCTATGATCCCAAGTCCAAGCAATTGGCGTTCAACTCGCTGCAGGGCAGCGCTGATGCTTCCGGCGTGTCGCTGGATTATTTGGACGGCATGCCCAAAGTTACCGATGTCTATGGGTGGGTGGATTTTTATACCGACAAGCTCAAAATGTATTTTGATAAGGGCGTGTCGGATGATGTTATCTTGAACAACGGCTATATTGAGCTTTATGATTTGGATAAACCGGACAACTTTGCCAAAATCAATCTGAGCGGCGTCGGCTCCATTACCGATATTTTGCGTTTGATAGACCACAAGCCGCTGAATTATGCTTCAGAGATGGGGATTAATCCTCAAAGCATTAAGGGCAGCGCCGAGGTTGACCTCAAATTGCAGTTTGAGCTGAATGAAGGCTTAGCGCCGGAAGAAGTCGGAGTTGATATTTCTTCTGCCCTGAATGATGTGGTTATTGCCGATATTATCAAAGGCAAATCAATTGAGGCCAAACAGCTTAATCTCAAGGTAAATAATCATGGGCTGCAGATAGACGGCGTAACTAATTTTGAGGGGATTCCGGTTACGTTGGATTGGAACGAGAATTTCAGCGGCAAAGATTATCGCAGCCGCTACCGCCTGAGCTTCAATTTTGATAACAGCCTCAAAAAGAAGATGGGGCTGGATATCTCGGCTTTGAATGATCCCTATGTGCAAGGCTCCATTCCGGCGTTGGCGGTGGTTACCGTATATCAGGACGGCAAGACTGTCGCCGATGTCAGCGGCGATTTAAAAAATGCCAATATTGATTATTCATTTTTGGGTTTTAAGAAGAAGAGCGGCACCGAAGGCGTAGTCAGCGCCAGATTAAATATCAAAGACGGAAAAGTATCGGATATTCCGCTGTTTTCGCTTTCCAAACCCAACTTCAGCCTCAAAGGCAATATCTCTCTGATGGCCGGCGGACAGCTGAAAACCATTGATATCACCGACATCACCGGCAACAAAACTTCTGCCCGCGCCAAAATTGATATGTCTTACGCTCCGAGCGAAAAAATCAAAATTAATGTTTCCGGCAGCAGCTACAATTTATCTGAGCTTTTTGACCGTGATGAAGACGAAATCAAAGCCGCCAAGGAGCGTCGCAAGCAGCAAAAGCTGAAAGATTCGGTAATGCCCGAAGTTGAGGAAGAAGACGAGCTGGCCGCCGCGCCCAACACCGATATCAATATTGCGGTTAACAGCCTCTGGACCAATGAGAATGTGGCGTTGCGCAATTTTGCCGGTTCAGCCAAGCTGGTGCACGGTATCGGTATGCATGAGATGCATTTGATCGGTAATTTTGCCTCCAGCCGCAAAAAAGGCAAAATCACCAGCCTCAAGCTTGATTATGTGCCGCGTCCCAATAAGGAATATCTGCTCAATATTGAGAGTGATGATGCCGGTTCTACTTTTAAATTTTTGCGCCTTTATGACAATATGCGCGGCGGCACCTTGAACATCAATGCCAAACGCGGCGCCGATAAAAACTTTGTCGGCCATGCCAAAATCCGCAATTTTAATGTTTATAATACTCCGGTTTTTGCCAAACTTTTGACGGTTGCCTCTTTCAGCGGCATGGTAGATTTGCTCACCGGAGAGGGAATAGCCTTTTCTCACTTTGATGCTCCGTTTGAGTACAAAAAATCCACTCTCAAAGTCAACGAGGGCAAAGCCTTTGGCAATGTTGTCGGCATCACCGGCAGCGGCACTTATTCAATGCGCTATCAGGAGTTCAACCTCAAAGGAATGATTGCTCCGGCTTATGGGCTCAATACTTTTATCGGCAGCATTCCTCTGGTTGGCACGCTGCTGAGCGGCAAAGACGGCACGGTATTTGCCGCCAATTACAGCATTACCGGAGATATTGATGATGCCAATGTCAGCATTAACCCGCTTTCTGCCCTGAGCCCCAATTCGCTCAAAGAGCTGATGTCTTCTATCTTTGGAGATGGCAATGGCCGATAATCCAAGGCTGAAAATCGGTTTGGATTATCATGGCGTAATCAGCCGGCATTCGGATTATTTTGCGGCTTTTGCCGCTGAGGCAGTCCGGCGCGGCCACCAAATTTATATTATTACCGGCGGGCCGGAATCTGCAATTGCGCAAAAACTGCGGCGGTTCAATCTGCCCTATGCCGAAATATTCGCCATTTATGATTATTACAAAGACAGCCGATTTATAAAATATCTGCCCAACGGAGATTGGCACATACCCGATGAACTTTGGGATAAGGCCAAAGGCGAATATTGCCGCGCTCATAAAATTAATATTCATATTGATGACAGCGAAAAATATATCCGATGGTTTTCCACGCCGTATTGCCGGTTTAGCAGCCGGAGCCAAAGCTGTGTGTTGAAGAGCGGCGCCGAGATAGATTTCAGCCTGTCGCCTGCCGCGGCGCTTGATAATATTGAGGCGGCAGTAAGAGCACTGAGCTGATTTTACGATTTATTTATATATTTGCGCTAAACAATATCCTGTTGCCATTGTTTGAGGCGGAAATGATACGCGAAGAAATTGTCCATATTAACGGTATTCCCAAAAAGCTGGTCGTATTTTTGCACGGCTATTTGGATTGTGCCGATGATGTCGATTCTCGGTTGGAAGAGTTTGTAAAATCTTTGCCCGATACCGCAATCCATATTCCGCAAGCGCCGTTTCCCTGCGAGGTAGAACCTGCCAAACGCCAGTGGTTTTCGATGTATCGTTTTGACCCGCAGTATGACCGGCGCAATGCTCCGACTTTGCAAGAGTTTGTCGCGTATTATAATCGAATGGCCTCCGGTTTGGAAGAAACTTTCGGCTATCTGTACCCTTATTTGGAACAAACATTATATGAGTATGGGCTGGATTTTGCAGATTTGTTTTTATGCGGTTTTTCTCAAGGCGCCATGGCCGCTGTTTATACTGCTCTGAAGTGTCCGCAGCCGATTGGCGGGGTAATAAGTTTTTCGGGCATTGTGGCCGGATATGAACATTTGGCAAAGCACGCCGCCAGCCGTCCGGATGTCCTGTTGCTGCATGGAACCAAAGATAAATATATTCGTCCGCAGTCGATGGAGTTTTCGGCTGAACAGCTCCAAAAAATCGGTTGTCAAACCGAGAGCATACTGATAGAAGGCGGCGAGCACAAAATATCTTCCGCTGCCGTTAAACATGCTCTGAAGTTTATTGCCAAACGGCGTTAGATAAAAGGTTGCGCCTCTAATAATCCGCCTTCAGAAACCGGTTTGTTGCGCCCGATATTAATCTCAAGCGGAGAGGCTTTTCCCAAATTGCGTTCATACATTTCGGAGAAATTGCCGTTGGTCTTGAGAGCCTTTATAACCCATTTGGGATGCAGGCCGAACTTTTGCCACAAATCAGGACTAATCCCCAGCAGATTTTTGGTGGAGGCATCGCGCACCCCGATAAAGGTATCGGTGTTTTTAGAGGATATGCCGTATTCTTCAGCCAGTATCGGAGCATTGATAATCTGTTTGGCAATCAGGCGAAATGTCGTGTCATCTTTGGCGGTGTAGGCAAAAACCGGACGATAAACAACCTCTTCGGGCAGAATGTGGATATTGCTGTTCTTGGCAATCAAGGTATCTTTCAACCCCTTGAGATAGGTTTCGCCGCCGCAAGCCAAAGAACAGCGGTTGAGGAAGAACGCCTGCTTGAGGGCATTCAAACCGGAGAACGGCAAAATTTTAAAACCCATCGCGTATTTGTTATTATATTCTTTGAGCTTTTCCAAGTCGGCCGAGTTGGACAACGCGCATATTTTAGCGCCCTTAAATTCCTCCATTGAGGTTGCTTCAGTCTGCTCGCGCGCGGCAAAGACCAGCCGGTCATGATAGACCGCTGCCGCCGGAGCCAGTGAGGAATCTAATTCTTGCGAGGCCGAAAGGCTCTCAATTCCAAGCATAATGTCAATTTTGCCGTTTCTGATTGCCGCCGGCGCTTTATCAATATGGATATCTTCAAGCTTAAAAGTATTTTCATTATCAAAAATTGCCATTGCAAAATTGCGGCAGACGGCAGCGTCAATTCCCTGCCAAAATCCTGCGTCATCTTTATAGGCCAGAGCTTTGGTGCTTAAATCCGTTCCGCATATCACCAGCCCGCGGTCGCGAATACGGTTGAGCGTCTTGTTTTCCAAGGCTTGAGCCGAAGTTGCCAGCAATATTGCCGCCCCGGCCAAAAACATAGTTTTGAGTTTCATTTTATTAACCAATTTATGTTAAACTGTTACCTAATTTGAACTATAAGGCAAAAATTTATGAAAAGTAATCTTTTTTTGCGAGTTATCAGCGTATTGCTGCCAGTTTTGTGTTTTGCCGCTGCCGCCAGGGCAGATGTCAGTCCGGCTGATGCGCGCGCTTGGGCCAATGACAACGGGCGTTTGCTGCTGGATACTTTTCGGGAGCCGGATATTCAAAAGCGCTATGCTGATTTGGATGTCTTGCTGCTTAAATATGTGGATTTGGAATATATCGGCAAATTTGTCGTCGGCAAATATTGGCGGGATATGGCGCCGGCTCAGCAAACGGAATATCAAAACATTTTCCGGCGTTATGCCTTGGCGCTGTACAAAACTTTTCCTTTTGATTTTGCCGACAGTTTGAGCTATGAGGTTGGCGATTCCGTACAAGACGGCAAATTTACCGTTGTCAGCGCCAAAGTTCACGTCAATTTGGGTAATGATACGCCGCAAGACTTTTTGCTGCAATTCAGGCTGCACCGGAGCGGAACCGATATCAAGCTGGTAGATATCAAATTGGCAGAAAGCAGCCTGATATTGTCGTATCGCAGCAAATTTTATCAAATGATTGCTGAGGCGGACGGCGAAATGGAGTGGTTTTTGGAAGATTTGGCGGCAATGGCCAAATCTGCCGAGAGCCGGAATCAAGCCTTGAGCGCCGATGCAAATATGTAAAAAATCCTTGAAATTATGGCGCAATGCTTATAGTATACCGGATTAGTTTCTAATTTAATACAGGTCAAAATTAATGAATAATATCAAAGTCCGATTTGCTCCGAGTCCGACCGGATATATGCACATCGGCAATACCCGTACCGCTGTTTTCAACTGGTTGCTGGCTCGCAAGCTGGGCGGCAAATTTATGCTTCGTATTGATGATACGGATGTTTTGCGTTCCAAAAAGGAATATGAAGATTCTTTGCGCGACGTGCTGCAATGGATGGGGCTGGTTTGGAGCGAAGAGGCGCGCCAGTCTGCCCGTATGGAACGCTACAATGAAGTTGTTGAAAAACTCAAAGCCGAAGGGCGGGTTTATGCTTGCTATGAAACCTCCGAAGAGCTGGAAGTTATGCGCAAACGCCTTATGGCCAAAGGTTTGCCGCCGATTTATGACCGCGGCGCGCTCAAACTCACCTCAGAGCAAATTGCCGCTTATCAGGCCGAGGGGCGCCGTCCGCACTACCGTTTTAAGCTGGTTCCCGGCGTTATTGAGTGGAATGATATGGTGCGCGGGCATTGCCGCTATGATGCCGCCAATCTGGCAGATCCGGTAATTATCCGTGAAGATGGTTCATATTTGTATCACCTGCCGTCAGTGATTGATGATTCGGATTTTGGCATTACTCACATTATTCGCGGCGAGGATCACGTTACAAATACCGCCTTGCAGATTCAGATGTTTGAGGTTTTGGGCACTCCGGTGCCGCAGTTTGCGCATTTGCCGCTGTTGACCGGCACCGAGGGCAAGCTTTCCAAACGTTTGGGCTCTTTGGGCGTGCGCGAATTGCGCGAGCAAGGGGTAGAGGCAATGGCAATATGTTCATTTTTGGCCAAACTCGGAACCTCTGAAGCTATTGAACCATATTATGATTTGGATGCTTTGGCCGAGAGTTTGGATTTGAGCAAACTCGGGCGCTCTCAGCCTAAGTTTGATGTGGAAGAATTGCTCCATTTCAACACCCATTATGTCCGTTCGCTTCCTTATTCCAAAGTGGCTGACCGGGTAAACGTTTCCAAAGTATTTTGGAACACTGTCCGCGGCAACCTCACTCTGGTAAAAGATGTTGAGCTGTGGCACCAAATATGTTGTCAGAAACTTAAGCCGATAATTGAAGACGCGGAGCTGACTAAGGCTGCGGCAGAAATCTTG
>JBNMLW010000050.1:0-6516 GCA_050875025.1 Alphaproteobacteria bacterium | reverse complement strand
GTACATAGTAGTACATGAATTTTCAGCTTTTATATTGCACAACCTCCAGCAAAGGCGAAGAATAGTCCAGATAGAGTGATTTCTAGGTGCAGGAAAGCGGAGCGTACTAAAAGCGTACGTGAGCATTTTCTGCCACCGTAAAATTGCTCTATATGGGCTGTTATGCGCCTTCGCCCGCACTACTAGACAACCTCGCCTACAGCGAGCTTGCCACCAATAAACCTCTCCCACACCTTCGCCACCACCACATTATAATAGACAATCAGCACCGAAAGCGGCAAAAGAGCAATATAAACATTGCCGCCTAATAGCAAGACTGCTTTATAGATAAAACTCAGACTCAAATCAATCACAATTGAAAGAAGCAGAAATTCCCAATAATTGCCGCGGGTTTTGTTCCAGGCAAAGCGCAATGAACCGCTGCGCCCTAACAGAGTAGAAATCCAGGCTAGCATCGGACGATAGAATATCAGCGGCGAAAACAATACCATTACCACATTGACAATGGTATTAAGAACCTCATTATCCGTCTGCATATTGTTTTGCAAAAATGCCGTATACGGTTCCACAAACTCCGGCGGCAGGTGCGGAATAAACAATATCGCAAACGGCAGCAACAAAAATGCCGTTACCAGTAACACGCTTAAAACTACAATTTTTGTAGACGGCACCAAAGAAACAAATAAAGGTTTCAACACCAGATAAGGCTTGCGATCAAAATAATAGCGAAAAAACGCGCCCCACAGCACATACATCAAAGCAATCACCGGCCACAGCCAAACTGTTTTCCAAGAATAAAACATTGCTGCACAGACCAAATAATTAAGCCCGCAAAACAAGGCTATTGACTTGGGATTGGCATTGCAATAATTCCAACTGCCGCGCATAATTTCTGCCAATGGCAGTTTTGTCTCTGGTGCAGATTGAACCATAACCGTCTCCTATTGAACACTATTGTCCAGCGGATTGAAACGCAAACGCAAAACACGCCACAAATCATATTTTTCGGCATATTTATCTGCTAATATAGTATACGGAGCGCAAATATAAACGGCTCGTCTGGCACTATCGGCAACCGAGCGGAAATGCGTGTCGGAGCCATAGCGCGAACTATCCAAAATCTCCACATTGCGAACCGAACCATCCTGATTCAGCGTGGCTTTTATTTCTACAATCATATCTTCAATACCGCGTGCACCGGGATCAAGATTCCAACATGCGCGCAAACGTCCGGCAATTGCGTCAATCTCAGAAATTGAAAGCTCGCTGAAATAAGAACCGCCGACCCCGCCTTCGATTCCCATATTATTTACCTTGGTGCCTTCTTTAATGGTTGCGGTTGCGTCAGTTGAGCCTTCTGCCTTATCCAACGCATCTACTGATGCCAGCAGGCTTTTCAGCGGATTAGCCAATTCCGGCTTTTTAGCGTCTTCTTTTTTAACCGGAGCCGGTTTAGGCTGCTGTGGTTTACGCGGCTGCGGCAGTGGCTTTTTGACATCTTTTTTGGGCGCAGCTTTTGGGACGGGCTTTTTTTCCGGCTCCGGAGCTACCAAATGATCTTTTTTCGGAGGTTCGGGCTTGGCGGCCGGAGGCTCCGGAGATTTCTCCTTTACCGGTTCGGGCTTAGTTTCGGGAGCCGGCTCCTCTTGAGGTTCTTCCTTGGTATATTTTTTCTCGATTTTGCGTTTAACCTGGCTGGCGGCTTTATCTTCATCGCCAAATTTAGCCTTAGGCGGCAAGTTGGTCATTTCTGAGATTTTTACATCTTTGAGGTCAACAATAATCGGCACCTGCCCCACCGTCGGTTTGTTCCACCAAAACAAAGGCAAATCGACCAGGCAGATAATAAATACTGCCAAGTGAAGAGCAATTGATTTTTTAAGTGCCGTATTCATTACTTTAACTGCTTGCTACTTTTTTGCACCACGCGGACGCGGTTCGGTCTTTAGCCCCACCTTGTCAAACCCGGCTTCTTTCAAAATGGCCATAAGCCCGATAACCCGGCCATATTCAGCGCCGGTATCACCGGAAATCGTTACGGTAAGTTCTTTGTTAGCCTCGCGCATGGCATTGAGTTTGCCTACAACCTCATCAGCCGGAATCTCGGTCTTGCCGATATAGTAATACCCCTCTTTATCCACACTGATATTAATAGAAGTTTCTTCTCCCTCCATAGCTTTGCCGCCGACCTTAGGCAAATCCAAAGCAATACCTGAAGTCATTAACGGCGCCGCCACCATAAACACCACCAGCAGAACCATCATCACATCCATCAGGTTGGTAATGTTGACATCGGCATTGCGGCGATAGCGCGCTGACTGGCGGCGAGGACTGGTTGCCATAAACATTGTTATTCTCCGGCCATATCTGCTTTAATTGCAGTATCGTCAATTTCGCGCGACAAAATGCTGGAAAATTCTGCCATAAAGTTTTCCAGTTTTTTGGCATAGCGGTCAATATCGGAAGAAATTTTATTATAAGCCACTACGGCAGGAATTGCGGCAATCAAACCAAATGCCGTTGTAAACAAAGCCTCGGCAATACCGGGAGCCATTGCAGCCAAAGAATTGCTCTGAGTTGCGGCAATGGCATTAAAACTGTTAATAATACCCCAAACCGTACCAAACAACCCGACCAACGGCGCCACCGAGCCGGTAGAAGCCAAAAATCCCAAACGGTTGTCCATGGCATCCAAATCCTTATCCATCGAAACCGTCATGGCTTTTTCAATACGCTGTTGCAGCGAAACTCCGCGCAACCCGCGGTCAGTCTTAGATTTAAGAATATTGGTGCGTTTCCATTCACGCATGGCGGCCACAAACATCGATGCCATCGGGTCATTAGGATGATTGCCGATTGAATCATAAAGCCGGTCTAACGAACCGCCGGACCAAAACTTTTCTTCAAATTTATAAGAACGAGCCTTGAGCTGGCGCAAAGTTCCAAACTTTTCAAAAATAATCGCCCATGACCATACAGATGCGGCAATCAAACCAATCATAACCACTTTGGTCATCATATCTGATGCCCACACCATATCCCACATAGACATCTGATTGGCAACTTCGCTTATAACCTGTGTTTCCATAATATTTTACCTTTAATGTTATTTCTCAAAGAAATTTGCCTGCAAATTAGCACAAAAAGATAAAGATTCAATTAAAATATGACAATGAAAAAAATCGCCATAAAATAACAACATACTACCGCAAATTTTCCCTTGCCCCAAGAGAATAACGCGCGCTTAGATATGCCGTTAGGCAAGCTCGCTTATGCGAGTTTTAATAACTTCGGGAATACGTGTCGGCCGTTTTGTCTTCAATGAAACATAGGCTGCCTTAACATCAACTGTCGCCAAAAGGTCATCGCCGCGGGTAATCTCCTGATGAATTGTGCAGCTGGCGCCGCCGCATTCGGTAATCCGGCAGGAAACTATCAACTCATCGTCCAAAACTGCCGGCGATTTATAATCAATTTCACAATGCCGAACCACAAATCCGCAGCGTTCTTCTTCCAAAGCATCTTGCTGACGAATGCCCAAAGCCCGCAAATATTCGGTGCGTGCGCGTTCGGCAAACTTGAGATAATTGGCATAATAAACTATCCCGCCGGCATCAGTATCTTCATAATAAATACGCACCGGAAACAAAAATTCGCCGTCATTCAATTCGCCCTGAGCCGGCGAAACAGGTTTTATAATCATTTTTACCTCTTAATTATCCAATAAATCAAGTTGAGCCGAAGCCTTGTCTTTTTTGAGTTTGGGGATTCCCAAATATTGGCAGCCCAAATCAGAAATCACTCTCCCGCGCGGAGTCCGCTGCAGAAATCCGAGTTTGAGCAAAAACGGCTCAATTACTTCTTCAATCGTATCGCGTTCTTCCGAAAGCGCCGCGGCCAAAGTATCTGCCCCGACCGGACCTCCGCCGTAATTCTGCACAATACAGTTAAGATAACGGCGGTCAAATGCATCCAGTCCGAAGTTATCAACATCCAACCGGCGCAAAGCATTATCCGCTATCTTATCATCAATTTCCGGAGCTCCGCAAACAGCTCCAAAATCGCGCACACGGCGCAGCAACCGTCCGGCCACGCGAGGCGTCCCGCGCGAACGTTTGGCAATCTCAAGCGCGCCGACTCTGGAAAGCGGCATTCCCAACAAATGAGCTCCGCGGGTAACAATTTTTTCCAACTCCTCCGGAGAGTAAAAATCCAAGCGCAGCGGTATGCCGAAACGCTCTCTGAGCGGAGTCGAAAGCATACCCGAACGAGTGGTTGCCCCAACCAACGTAAATGGCTGCAAATCTATGCGCACCGAACGGGCAGAAGGCCCTTCGCCGATTATCAAATCCAGCTGAAAATCCTCCATTGCCGAATACAGCACTTCTTCAATTGCCGGATTCAAACGATGTATTTCATCAATAAACAAAACATCATTACGTTCCAGATTGGTCAAAATTGCCGCCAAATCACCCGATTTGGAAATCATCGGCGCTGATGTTGCCCGAAAATTCACGCCCAACTCTTTAGCTACAATTGAAGCCAAGGTTGTCTTGCCCAATCCCGGGGGGCCAAACAAAAGCACATGGTCTAAAGCCTCGCCGCGTTGTTTAGCTGCCTCAATAAATACCTTCAGATTCTCACAGACGCTGCGCTGTCCGACAAAATCCGCCAGACTCTGCGGACGCAGATTTACCGGATTAGCCAAATTATTTTCGTCTTCAGTTTGTTTTTGCGGGCTGACAATACGTTCATCTATCATTTATCTAGTCCTTATTGGCAAATTCTTTAAGCGCCAGTTTAATCAATGTTGCCATATCGGCATCCGGCGATTTCAAAGCCGCCTGATTAACGGCTTTATAGGCCTCCAGACGCTGATAGCCCAAATTAACCAACGCCGAAATTGCGTCTTCCATTTTGTCGGGATCGCTCTCTTGCGCCACCAAAACATCGGCAACGCCGGCGGCATCTTCCTGTGGGGTCATATTCATATCCAAATCCTTGGCCATATCGGTTGTTGGGATTGCAACAATTTTATCCTTCAGTTCAGTAACAATACGCGCCGCCAACTTCGGCCCTACCCCGCTGGCACGGGTGAACGAATTTTTATCTTGTGCCGAAACCGCCTGCGCCAACTGCAATGGTGATAACACCGACAAAATCGCCAAGCAGACTTTAGCGCCCACGCCCTGAACTTTGGTCAGGGTATTAAACCACTCTTTTTCCCAGGCATCATAAAAACCGAACAACGAAATACTGTCCTCTCGCACAACGGTTTCTATCAACAGAGACGCCTCTGCCCCGCGAACCAATTTAGACAGGGTTTTGTTGGAAGCAAAAACCAGATACCCAACGCCGTGAACATCTATAATGCAGGCATCTTCACCGATGCTGTCTACCAAACCACGCAATTTTGCAATCATTTATTTAATCCCTAAACTTATCCTTGCAAGTATCCTAAACAAAAAGCTCCGCCAACACAAGCGCTTTTTGCATTTAAGAACAAAAACAGAACTACCATCGCCCAATCTTTCAACTTTCATTTTCAAGTTTGGCTGAGTAATCAAGATAAAAATATAGCCTTTTATCTCACCCCCACCCAGCCTTCCCCGTCAAGGGGAAGGTGCTTGATAGTACCATTTTGTAAATTATTACACTTACCTAATGTAAAGATAATATTTATAAAAAACAGTTTCTTATAAGTCTTCCCCATCGACGGGGCGCGAGGATAAAAACAACCGTTGCTCCGGTTGTTTTTACCACAAGCGGCGTAAGTTTACTTGTTGAGCTAGTGTAGCGTGAGCAAACACAGCGAAACTAGTAAACAAGTGACCGACGCGCGGTTAGTGAGCCTTGGCGAACTTACCAAGCTAGACGGTTTAGATGGGGGTGAACTTATAGCCTATTAAAATAGTTTCAACACCGCCTGTGCTGCTTGGCTGGCAAGCGATAGGGAATTAATCGCCAGCTGCTGTCTGGTTTGCAATGCCAACATATTAGCACTTTCTTCATTCATATCGGCTAGGGTTAACTTATCTGCACCCTCAGTAAGAATATTAATTAGGCTTTCGGTAAAATCTTGACGAGTTTGAATTATATTATAATTATTGCCTAACTCGCTATCGACTTTGCGTAAGGTTGAGACCGCCGATTTCAGCTGTTCGATACTAGCCTTGATATCGCTCAAAGTTTCCCACTGTGCCGAATTTAAGCCTAATGCCGCGGAACTGACATCCGTACCTTTAATCTTATAAGAATGACTGCCGTTTTCATTAAAAGTAACTTTTAAACTGTCGCCTTTGATTAAATTAATTCCCTGATAATTGCTGTCTGATATTAATTGGTCGTACGCATTTAAAGCGGTTGTAAATTGTTTGGCGTACGAGCTCGTTGAAACGTCCAATGCCTCAACCTGACGATTGCTGACACTTATCTCCCCTCGCCCTTTGGCTATGGCTGTATAAATATTGGGATTACTTTCCCAATAATAATCTTTGATTGTGGTGATATTGGTGC
>JBNMLW010000049.1:0-6563 GCA_050875025.1 Alphaproteobacteria bacterium | reverse complement strand
CTTCTTCGGCGGCCTTTCGTTTACCGTTGCAGCGAGATATCGCCGCCAGCGCCACTATCGCTTCCAAATTGTGCAAATCTTCCGCATTAAACATAGCCAAGCCCTCTCATCAGGTGTTGTTTATAATTTCCTTCAAATACTCGCAAACAAGACCAATTTGCTTATTTTCCGCCAAATCTTTTCGCACCAGAATATATGCGCAGGTGTTAGTTTCGCATGGAATATTATCCAAACAAACCAATCCATAGCGCACAAACGACAACGGCAGCAAACCGATGCCGACATCATTTTCCACACTGTCCTTAACCACAAAAGATGCATCCGAGATATAAGCTTTATGTTTAGCCGCCGCCATAAGTTCTTCACCGTTTTTAAGCCATTTATCGGTATCTTTTTTAAATATCAGCTGGTGTTTTTCCAACATATCCTGCATATCAACCGGATAACCGTGCTTTTTCAGATAGCGGCTGGTCGCAAAAAATCCGAAGTGGATTCTATGCGAGCAGATAATCTCCCATTTATCGTTTGCCAAAGGAGATATCACCAAGGCGACATCACAGTCATAATCATTAATATCAGAACAAACATCAACTGTGGTTGAATAAACCGTAAAATTGCTATGCCGTTTCAAAAAATTCCACAAATCAGCCGATATAATGCTGGAGCGAATACTTCGGTTCCATAGCAGCCGAATGCTTCCTTTAAGCTCATCACGTTCGGAAACCACCGCATACATGTGTTGCAAAATCCGCTCGGTTGCCGCTACATAAGAAGCAATTTTCATCCCGCGCGAAGTCAACTGCGAGTTATTGCCGACCGTGCAAAGCAACTCGGTGCCACATTCTTCTTCCAAAAATTCAATATATTTGTTCAGCGTATCGACTGACACACCCATTTTTCTGGCAGCTTCGCGCTTGCCGGAGCATTGCTCAATGGCGTATAAATACACCGCCGCTCGTAATTCAGATAGTCCGCGTTTTCCCAACATAGCGTATATCCTTCACCTTTTACCTATGTCCGATTGCTTGCCTTTATGATAACAACTTTTGATGTAATAGCAAGCAAAATCACACAGATACAACAATTTAGCATTTTAGTATTGCTAATCGGCTCTCAATATACTATAACAGCGGCGGAAGGATGCTGTTATGAAAGTAGAAATTTTTGATTTTGAGCTGCCCAAAGAGCTTATTGCCAATCAACCGGTTCACCCGCGCGATACTTCTCGCCTTTTGGATTTATCTACTGAGGGCGAAATTCATGATCGTCATTTTTATGACTTGCCGGATTTGCTGCAAGAAGGCGATGTTTTGGTATTCAATGACACCAAGGTTATCCCCGCTCGCCTTTATGGCGCCCGCGGCGAAGCTCTGGTAGAACTTACGCTCTATCACCCGATAGACGGTATTCGCTGGATGGCTTTTATCAAAAATTCCAAACGGCTCAAAGCCCAAGATGTCATTAAATTTTATACTGACAAAATTTCTCCCGAAGAATCTGATTTTTCAGCTACGGTTATTGAAAAACAAGGCGAAGACGGCGTTATGGTATCTTTTGACTGTGCTCCTGGCGAATTGGCGCACAAATTAGAGATTTTCGGCTTTATGCCGCTGCCCCCCTATATCAAACGCAACCGCCCCTCGGCAGATTCAATATGGTATAAGTTCAATGACCGCGAAAACTACCAAACTGTATATGCCAAACACGAGGGCGCAGTTGCCGCTCCCACTGCCGGATTGCACTTTACCGACGATGTTTTGCAAAAACTCCGTAACAAAGGCGTAAAAGAAGTATTTTTAACATTGCATGTCGGCGCCGGAACTTTTCTGCCGGTCAAAACCGAAAACACCGAAGATCACAAGATGCACGCCGAATACGGAGTAATCACTCCCGATGTTGTTGAGGTTATTAATCGTGCCAAAAAAGAAGGCCGTCGCGTACTGGCCGTCTGCACCACCTCGTTGCGCCTATTGGAAAGCGCTGCCGATGATAAGGGGATTCTTCACCCGTTTGCCGATGAAACTTCAATTTTCATCACTCCCGGCTATAAGTTTAAGATGATTGACATGCTCATCACCAACTTTCACCTGCCCAAATCAACCTTGTTTATGCTGGTTTGCGCCGTAGCCGGAACTGAACGCATGCAGCAAGCCTATGCTCATGCCATCAAGGAAGGATACCGTTTTTACTCCTACGGCGACAGTTCCATTCTAAAGTGCGTAAATAAAATTTAACTTTTGCCGGTTATAATATCTGCACTTTAGGAGTTGCAATGAAAAAACTGGCCAAGATTGAAAAAATTATTCCGTTGATCGGCAATATGCTGTTGCCGGCGTTTTTGTTTGCCGGCGCATTAATCAGCTTTTGTTTGGAAGGCACTTTTTCCGATACCACAACCTCTGTTTTCCATAGCGGATTCTACCTGCTGAGCTTTAGCAGTTTCTTGGTTCTGTTGTATTTTAATCGCGGCAAACCGGTATTTATATTTCTGCTTATTGCCCTGGCTTATGTGTTAATTAACTTTTTTAAACATGTTTTTGGAGCCGAATACGCTCACTCTGCCGCATATATCAGCCTCAGCACCCTGATGCCGCTCAATCTGCTGATATTATATTTTTTACCGGCGAAAAACTTTTTTAACAAAATCAATATTTGGATTCTGCTGGCAATTTTTGCCCAATATTCATTGGCCGAACTGCTGGCCCGCCACAACATTGCCTTAGGTATATCGGCATACTCGCCGGACACGCTGAATTTTATAAGTCTGGCGGCTTTTGTTATTCTGCTGCTGGCAACCCTGTATAATTCCGTAATCAGCGGCTCAATAGCCGATTACAATTACTTTTTTACCGCTTTATCCGTTTGTCTGGCCTTTTACTATTCGGATTCCTCTTCCGGCCTCAGCGTGTTTTGCTTTTGCGCGGTCTTAATCTCGTTATCCGCCCTGGCGCAGATTATTTATAATGAAACTTACAAAGATACTCTCACCGGTCTGGACAGCCGCAATTACTATATTATCCATTCCAAGAACCTGCCGTTCAAATATTGCGTCGGCGTTATCAGCATTGATGACTATGACAAGCTTGGCATCAACTTTGGCCGCCGCATTCAAAACATCCTCACCAAACTGATTGCCGAACAAATTGTAAATCTGGAAAAAGACGAAAACATCTACCGCTATGATGATGATAAATTTGTCATTGTCTATAAAAATCTGGATAAGAACGAAAGTTTTGAACGTCTGGAAATCATCCGCCGCGCCGTTGCCTCGGCTCAATTTGAGTTTAGCTCCCGCCACAAACCGATTAAACTGACTGTTTCTGCCGGAGTATCAGAAAAAAAACGCAGCGATGCCAATTCGTTTGAGGTTTTGACCAGAGCCGACAAGGCCATGCAGAAAATCCGCGCCTTCAGCCACAATGTAACCTCTAAGGCCTAATCCTTACGAGAGCACCAAACCAATACTGCCAGCCCGCCGACAATCAGCGGCACCGAAAGCATTTGTCCCATGGTAACGCCGCCCCAAAAGAACCCCAGCTGAGCATCAGGCTCTCTAAACTGCTCTAAGATTATGCGGAAACACCCGTACAAAATTATAAATAAAGCCGAAACCACGCCGTGAGTCCGGCGTACTTTGGGCAGCTGCCACAACAAATTTAAGACGGCAAACATCAACACGCCTTCCAGCAGCCCTTCATACAACTGCGATGGATGCCGCGGCAAATATCCTCCGGCCGGAAAGCGCACTGCCCAAGGCACGGTTGTTACTCTTCCCCACAGTTCATCGTTAACAAAATTGGCCAAACGCCCCAAAAAGATTCCGATTGGAGCATACAAAACGACTAAATCGGTAAGCGCCAAAAATGAATATTTAATCTTGCGGGCAAACAACCAAATTGCCACAATCACGCCGGCCACGCCGCCATGAAAAGACATTCCGCCTTTCCAGATTTCCAACAGGCGCCACGGCTGCAGCCACATCTCTGCTCCACCGTAAAAAACAGCATAGCCCAAACGGCCGCCCAAGATAATCCCCAATGTAATATAAAACATCAGGTCTTCAACTTGCGGCTTATCCAAGTCAAGTTTATTTATCCGCACATTCCGATTAACCAGCAGCCAGCCGACCACAATTCCCACCAAATATGCCATAGAATACCAGCGGATAGCCAGCGGCCCGATACTAAACATAATCGGAGAAATATCCGGAAAACTCAAACCCGTCATTTTTTGCACCTTCACAATTATTATTTCGGTTAAAGAATAATTAATTAGCCCCAATATATCCACACCTAAAAAAATCTTTATCCACAGACTCTGGCTAACATATTGATTTTTCACACTTCACTGAACAAATACTTATCCACAATTGTGAATTAAGTGGAAAACTGCGACTCGGGGATTGCAATTTGCGACTCGGCATTGCAAGCTGATTTTGTAATTCGTTTTGACATCGGAGCAAAAAGAAATGGAACCGGCAAAGAACTTAGCCCCTGCATACAATCCCATCGATCTGGTTGAGGATATTTTCGCCAATCGTTCTTTTGAATTGGAACGCCGCAATCTTAATGAGGTTGTAATTGAGGTGCAGGGCAAGTGGAACAATATGCTGCTGTTTTTTGCCTGGGAACCCAGCATGAACTGCCTGCATCTTTCTTGCCTGATGGATATTGAAAATAAACTTGCCGACCGCAGCAAAATTTTTGAACTGCTGGCTCTGATTAACGAAGAACTTTGGGTTGGACATTTTTCATATTGGACCGAGCAAAACACTCCGGTTTTCAAACACTCTTTGTTTTTGGACTATGATGATGAATTTTTTGAACATAAAATTGCTCAAATGATTGATATTGCCATCAAAGAATGCGAACGCATGTACCCGATTTTTAAGGTTGTGCTCACCAAAGGCATGGAACCAAAACAGGCGCTTTATCCCATGCTGATGGAAACCGCCGGCCAAGCCTGATTAAAACCCAACAAAAAAGGCATTCTTTTCTTACAAAGAATACCTTTTCTTAAATGTTACATCGCAAGATAAACAATCTCCTGAACCGTATCGCATGCTGCTAACTGTGTGTAGGCAAGATAAATACCTTTGTCCTGAAATGCCATTTCCAACAACGTGAAATCAAGCATATCAAACCCCAGTTCATCCTTCAGCAAGCTGTCCAATGTGACATCTTTTGCGCGACGTTTCCCAACATGTGCTTTTACAATATTGAGAACTTTCTCTTCTATTTGTTTCATATATATAAATAATTATTTTGTGCCGTAAATATAACAGATTATACGAATTTACGCAAGTTATTTATGCAATTGCTTTTTCCAGCTGCTTACATTGCGGTTATGCTCATTCAGCGACATGGCAAAATTATGCCCGCCATTGCCGCTGGCTACAAAATACAAATAGCTGCTCAACTCCGGATGAGCCGCAGCCTCCAGCGCTGCCCGCCCCGGGTTACAAATCGGCTTTGGCGGCAATCCGTAATATTTATAAGTGTTATACGGACTATCTACCTGCAAATCTTTTTTAGTCAGAGCCCGCCCCAAATCATCTTGCCCGTTGGTCAGGGCATAAATAACCGTCGGATCTGTCTGCAAACGCATTCCCTTGCGCAAGCGATTGGCAAATACAGATGCAACCAAAGGCCGCTCTTCTGCCACTCCGGTCTCTTTCTCTACAATTGAGGCCAAAACCAGCAATTCTTCAGCGGTTTTTACCGGAACTTGCTCATCACGATTCTGCCATACCTCAGACAAAGCCCTTTGCATAGCCTCTTGAGCCTGCACCACCACGCTGTCGCGGCTGTCTCCGCGTGAAAAGCTATAAGTCTCCGGCAGCATGGAACCCTCTTCTGCCGGCAAAGATATCTCGCCGCTTAAGAACTCGTTATCCTTAATGATATTGAGCATTTGGGCAGAAGTCAGCCCTTCCGGCAAAGTCAACTTGCGATACAGCACCTCGCCGCGAGCCATTTGCGAAATAACATCCGCCATTGAAATATGCGGTGCAAACGAATATTCTCCGGCTTTGAGATTCTTATCCAAACCTTTCAGCCGCGCCGCAATTTTAAACACCCAAGGATATCTGATAACTCCGGCCTCGGTCAACTTTTGCGCCACCATTGCCGAACCGGAACCCTTATTAACCAAAACAACTGCCTCTGCCGGCATCTTCCCCGGAGCATAAATCTCTTGTTTCAGCCAAGCCAAAACAACCAATGCCCCGATAATTACCGGCAAAAGCAGTTTTTTCATAGGAACAAATCCCGCTGTTATTTATAACGTTTGAAGATTATTGAAGAGTTGGTACCGCCAAATCCGAACGAATTTGACATAACCGCATTAATTTCGCGTTTTTTCGCCTTAAGCGGAACCAAGTCAAAATCAGCCAATTCTTCCTCTGGATTATCCAAATTCAGGGTCGGCGGGCAAATCTGATCCCGCAAAGCCAAAATTGAATATACCGCCTCAACCGCTCCGGCAGCGCCCAACAAGTGCCCGATAGAAGATTTGGTTGAAGACATTGAAACATGCTTAATGCCCTCGTCGCCAAACAAACG
>JBNMLW010000048.1:0-6613 GCA_050875025.1 Alphaproteobacteria bacterium | reverse complement strand
TGCCGACCAGCAGGCCGCCGATATCAACCGACCAAACCACAATCATAAACCACAAGGTTACGGCAAAACCGACAAGCTCATACAACCACATAATAGAGCCGACGCCGATGGAAACATATGCGACGCCCAACACCAAAAGATTGCGGCGCGCCTCATCTTTGGCCTTGAACCAGGCAACAACCAAAGCGGCAGCCAAGGAGGCAAAATACGGCCAATCGGGCCCCATGACAATGGCAATGGTAACCGTGAACATATATATCATGGCAAAAGTTGCGCCGCGAACGGAGGGAACCATTCTTGCCCATTCCCAAGAGAGCAGAGCGCCAACCAACAAAGCCAGCACTTGAATAAACGGATATCCGGCATACAGGCACCAAATTACGGCCGGCGCCAGGACTAAAGAGGTGACAATGCGTTTTATCCACGATTGCAGCTTAGTTTTTTCCATATCTTCTCTCCCGTTGGGTATAATCGGTAATAATCTTTTGCAGCTCTTCTTTGCTGAAATCCGGCCAATAGGTTGGCGTAAAGGCCAGCTCGGCATAGGCAATCTGCCATAACAGATAATTGCTGAGGCGCTGCTCTCCGCTGGTGCGAATCACCAAATCCGGATCCGGAATATCTTTGGTATAAAGCATACTTGAAAATAGCTTGGCATCAATATCTTCAAGGCTGATATCCCCTTTTTGTGCGCAAGCGGCTATTTTTTGCGCCGCTGACACAATCTCTTGTCTGGAACCATAGCTCAGAGCTATGCAAAGAGTCATCTTGTCATTTTTGGCGGTATCGTGCTCAATTTTGAACATTTGCTCCACGATATCCGCGGCCAGCATATTGCGCTCGCCGATAAAGATAATCCGCACGCCGTTTTCCTGAATCTCCTTAAATTCTGATTTCAGGTACTGGCGCAGCAAATCCATTAATCCGGACACTTCTTCCGGATCGCGCTGCCAATTCTCGGTAGAAAAAGCATATACGGTCAGGTACTTTACACCGAGTTCACCGGCGGCGCGGGCAATATTTTGCAAAGTCTCGGCGCCCTTGCGGTGACCGGCCAGCCGAGGCAGGCCGCGCTTTTTGGCCCAGCGCCCGTTGCCGTCCATAATAATGGCTATATGCTGTGGTGTTTGTTGACTGGAACTCACGATACAAACGCCTTTATACCTGCATAATATCTTTTTCTTTTTGCGCCATCATTTCATCTATTTTTTTAATAGATTCATCGGTGAGCTTTTGGATCTCGTTTTCAAAACGCTTTTCATCATCTTCGGAAATAGCGTTGTCTTTTTTGAGTTTTTTAATTTCATCAAGGGCATCGCGGCGAATATTGCGAATCGCTACTTTGTTGTTCTCGGCATATTTGCCGGCAACTTTCAGCAGCTCTTTGCGGCGCTCTTCCGACAACGGAGGAATCGGAATACGAATCAGCTGCCCGTCTGATGCCGGATTCAACCCCAAATCAGACTCCATAATGGCTTTTTCTACCGCTTTGGCCAAGCTTCTGTCCCATACGCTGACAGAAAGAGTGCGGGCATCAGGAACAGAAACCGTACCGACTTGCGCCAAAGGGGTTGGAGAGCCATAAGCCTCAACCATAATCCCGTCCAGCAGGCTGACATGAGCGCGGCCGGCGCGCAGTCCGCCAAACTCTGCCTTGAGAGAATCGAGCGTTTTATCCATGCGCCCTTTGGTATCGGTTTTGATAGAATTAAAATCAGACATTTTTACCTCTTTTTATTTGATAATTGTAAATTTTCCTCTGCCGCAAACGGCATCTTCCAACGCTTTTGCGCCATGCTGGCTGAATACCACAATCGGAATATTGTTCTCTTTGGCCAGAGCGACAGCAGTCAAATCCATAACGCCCAGCCCTTTTTGAATAACCTCGTCATAACTGATGGCATCATACTTTTGCGCATTTGTATCTTTGCGGGGATCAGCATTATATACGCCGTCAACCTGAGTAGCCTTGAGCAAAGCCTCGCACTGCATCTCTGAAGCGCGCAGCGCGGCGCCGGTGTCGGTTGTAAAATAAGGATTACCGGTACCGCCGGCAAAAATTATGACCCGTCCTTTTTCCAGATGGCGCAAAGCCCGGCGATACATATAAGTCTCGCACACCTGCGGAATACTGAGCCCGGACAACACGCGAGCCTGCACTCCGATTGCCTCCAGAGCATTTTGGATATACAGCGCATTCATAACGGTTGCCAACATTCCGACCTGATCTGCCACCGTGCGGTTCATCCCCTTTGAGGCCTCTTTGGCGCCGCGGAAGATATTGCCGCCGCCGACTACAATACAGACCTCTACGCCGCCGGCGCGGACTTTTTTTATCTGTTCGGCCAAATCCTTGATAACTTCGGCAGACATTCCAAAGCTTTTGTCGCCCATCAGGCCTTCGCCGGAAAGTTTGAGCAAAATACGTTTATAGAGCGGTTTCATAACTAAACCTTTGCAAATTTGTTTTTCTAATATTATCAAGTTTAATTGATTTGTCATTAATTATTTACGGGTTTATGCATAAAGAGGGTTGCCAAAGAACCGAATAAGCGCTAAGAGATAGATATCTTTTAACAACCGCAAGGACTTAACACTATGTCTACTTACGAAATTTTCAGCCTTTCGGCTTTGGGCGGATATTTGCTCGGGTCTATTCCCTTTGGTTTGGTTTTGTGCTTTTTGGCCGGATACGGCGATATCCGCAAAATCGGCTCCGGCAATATCGGCGCCACCAATGTTTTGCGTGCCGGAAACAAGCTTTTGGCTCTGATGACGGTTATTTTGGACGCATCCAAAGCCGGTCTGGCCGCATATATTGCTAAAGTCCTTGCCGGCGATGAGGCCTATGAATTATTCGGAATGCCGACCACATATTCAGCTCTGGCAGCTTTGATTGCCGGAACCTGCGCAATTTTGGGTCACAATTTTCCGATTTGGCTCAAATTCAAAGGCGGCAAAGGCGTTGCCTCCGCATTCGGATTTGTACTGGTGCTCAACCCGCAGATTGCTTTGCTGGCGTTGCTGGTTTGGCTGATTATGGCGTTTACTTTCCGTTACTCCTCGCTCTCGGCTATTACCGCGGTTTTGTTCGTGCCGTTTTTTGCCTATTATTTCAGCGATAACCTCCACACCGTGTTCTATACATTTATATCCTTGCTGATTTTGGTTCGGCATCATGCTAATATCGCCCGCCTGCTCAAGGGTGAAGAAAGCAAAATCAAGCTCAAAAAATAGGATTGAACGGTGGCCGCCTCAGAAGAAATTATTGATATTCTGCAACTCATAAACTCCGATAATCTGGGGCCGGCCACTTTTTACAAACTTATTGCCAAATTCGGCTCGCCTCAAGCTGCAATTGAAAACATCAACTGCCTCAAAAGGGTGCGGTTGTGGCCGCGGGAAAAGGCTCTGGCGGTTGCCGAAAAAGCGCAAAAACAAAATATTTTCATCATATCTTTTCAAGATGCTGATTATCCGCAAGCGCTAAAAGGGCTTCATGACGCGCCGCCGGTATTGTTTGCCCGCGGCAATCCCGAATGTTTGAACAGCGCGCAAAGCATTTCTATTGTCGGAGCGCGCAATGCCTCTATCAACGGGCGCAAAACCGCCTCGCGAATCGCTTATGATTTGACTAATGCCGGAGTAATGGTAGTTTCCGGCATGGCAAGGGGAATCGATGCCGCCGCGCACAAAGGGGCTCTCTATGCTCAGGGACAAACCGGCGGGACAGTTGCGGTTTTGGGCTCCGGAGTTGATATTCCGTACCCTGAAGAAAACACCGACTTATATATGCAAATTGCTGAGCAAGGCTGCCTGATATCGGAATTTTTGCCGGGCACCATTCCGCAGGCCAATAACTTTCCGCGGCGCAATCGGATTGTGGCGGCGCTCTCGCAAGGCACTTTGGTGGTGGAAGCCACACTCAAGTCAGGCTCGCTAATCACCGCGCAGCTGGCAGCGGAATACGGCAAAGAACTGTTTGCCGTGCCGGGCGCGCCTAGCGAACCGCGCAGCCTCGGCCCCAACAAACTGATAAAAGAAGGCGCTCGTTTAGTGGAAAGCGCTGATGATATTACCGGAGTTCTCCACAGCAATGTTAATCTGTCCGGCAAGCCGCGCAAACTCAAAATCCAAAAAGAATTTAATTTTGCCGCTGCCGCGCAGCCCGCATCTGACAGCCGCGCTGTGCAAACAAAAATCATTGACTATTTAAATACTGATGGAGTATATGTGGACGAGATTATCAGAGCCAGCGGACAAGATGCCGCACAAGTTGCATTAGAACTGCTGGAGCTGGAAATGGACGGCAGAATCGAACGCCAGAGCGGCAATAAAGTAGCGCTAATAAAACAAAAATAAGCAGGTAAAACATGAAGTTAGTTATAGTTGAGTCTCCCGCAAAAGCCAAAACAATCAATAAATATTTGGGCAAAGACTATCAGGTTCTGGCCAGTTTCGGGCATATCAGGGATTTGCCAAGCAAAGACGGTTCGGTTGATCCGGATAATGATTTTGCCATGACCTGGGAACTTTCGGCCGGGGGCAAAAAACGTCTGGCAGATATTGTAAAAGCGGTAAAACAGTGTGACACGATTGTCCTCGCATCCGACCCGGATAGAGAGGGAGAAGCTATTGCCTGGCATATTTTGGAAGAACTTAAGGCAAAGAAACTGCTCAAAGACAAAAAAATTGAGCGCGTAGTATTTCATGAAATTACCAAATCGGCAATCACCGAGGCCATTAAGAATCCGCGGCAGATTGATGATAATCTGGTTTCGGCCTATATGGCCCGCCGCGCTTTGGATTATCTGGTTGGGTTTACGCTTTCTCCGGTTTTGTGGCGCAAACTGCCGGGCTCCAAATCTGCCGGACGCGTGCAGTCGGTTGCCCTGCGTCTGATTTACGACCGAGAAAATGAAATTGAAAAATTTAAGCCGGAAGAATATTGGACAATTGATGTCGACCTGCTGACATCTGCCCAAGCATTGATTAAATCCCGCCTGATTCAGCTGGATAATAAAAAACTGGAAAAATTTGATATCAATTCCGAGGCCAAGGCTCAAGAAGCCAAAGCCAAAATTGAGGCGCAAGATTTTAGTATTTTGAGCGTGGAGCGCAAAAAAGCCAACCGCTATCCGGCGCCGCCGTTCACCACCTCTACCCTGCAGCAGGAGGCCGCCCGCAAACTGCGGTTCAGCGCCAAAAAGACCATGCAGATTGCCCAAAAGCTGTATGAAGACGGTTTTATTACCTATATGCGTACTGATGCGGTTAACCTTTCTAAAGAGGCTATTGCCGCCTGCCGCGAGGCAATTTTGAAATACTTTGGCGAATCTTACCTGCCCAAGGTGGCCAAAGAATACAAAACCAAATCTAAAAATGCTCAAGAGGCGCACGAGGCAATCCGCCCTTCTGACGTGATGAACACGCCGAAAAAGATGGAGATTAAACTGGACAGCGACGCCTACAAACTCTATGAGCTGATTTGGAAACGCACCGTGGCCTGCCAGATGAATCCGGCAATTTTGGATAAAGTGGTTATTGATTCAATCTCCGGCGATAAACAGATTATCCTGCGCGCCAACGGGCAAGTAATTGACTTTGACGGTTTCTTGAAACTTTATCAGGAATCTAAAGATGATGCCGATGATGATGACGAAAACCGTATCTTGCCCAATGTCAGCGAGGGCGAGGCCGTAGACAAAGGCGCAATTACTCCCGAGCAGCACTTTACCACCCCGCCGCCGCGTTTTACTGAAGCAAGCCTGGTTAAAAAGCTTGAAGAACTCGGCATCGGCCGTCCGTCTACATACGCGACGATTATTGCCGTATTGCAAGAGCGAAAATATGTACGGGTTGAGAAACTGCGTTTTATTCCGGAAGACCGCGGCCGTATTGTGACAGTATTCTTGGAAAACTTCTTCAAAAAATATGTGGAATACGATTTTACCGCCCAACTGGAAGAATTTTTGGATGACGTTTCCGCCGGCGAGATGGAATGGAAAAAACTGTTGCATGGGTTCTGGGTCAAATTTATCAAAAACATTGACGCCGTTAAGCCTCTGCAAATCAGCGAAGTAATTGACAAGATTGATGAAGTGTTATCGCACCACTTATTTCCGCCGCGCGAAGACGGATCTGATCCGCGGGTATGCCCGGAATGCGGCAAAGGGCGGTTGAGCATTAAGCTGGGACGGTTTGGCGCCTTTATCGGTTGTTCAAACTATCCGGAATGCAAATACACCAAGCCATTGGTTGACACGGCTGACGAAGAAGCCGCCGCCACTGCCAAAGCCCCCAACCCCGAGGATAAAGTTGTCGGCGAATTGAACGGTTTGAAAATGTATCTGAAAAAAGGCCCGTACGGCTATTATGTTCAGTTGGGCGAAGACGCTACCGCCACAACCGAAAAGCCCAAACGCGCGGCTCTGCCCAAAGGAATAGCTCCCGAGGAGCTGACCTCTGAACAGGCTGCCCGCCTGCTCTCTCTGCCGTTTGAACTGGGTGATGGCATCAGCGTCAACAGCGGCAAGTTTGGCCCTTATATCAAACAAGGCAACAAGTCGCAATCTTTGCGCGGCAATGACAATATCTTTAATATCACTTTGGA
>JBNMLW010000047.1:0-6691 GCA_050875025.1 Alphaproteobacteria bacterium | reverse complement strand
GCTCTACCCAAAATAAACTTGCTACCGGTAACAAAGTCAACTCTGCAATTGACAATCCAAGCTCTTATTATACCGCCCGTTCACTTACAAACAGAGCCAATGATCTTGATGCTCTGTTGGACTCAATGGGGCAGGCGGTAAGCACGATTAAAACCGCTACCACGGCATTAGAAACCGGAGCTTCATTCCTTGAACAAGCCGCCGCGGTTGCCAGTTCAGCCTTAGAAACAGCGCAAATCCCAGATAAAGAATTTTTTGAAGCTCAAGATAATGTATCTGCAGTGGTCAGCAATTGGGGTGAACTCAAAGCGGCTTTAGATAGCGGCAAAGCTGGAAACATCGTTATTTATGGCAACATTATCGCCGAAGACCAAATTGTCCTCAAAGATGGGCAAAACTTAGTTGGTGTTGGTTATTATGGAATATCCGAACCTGACACTGATAAATATTCGCAAATTAATATCGATTTGGAAAAACTAGGGCTTACCGATGGCATCAAAGCCACGGCGGATAATCTACTTCTTTCTGATATTTCTATTAAAGCCACAACAAGAAAATCTGTGTCCAGTCAGGTGATTAATTTTTCAGGTACATCTAACCACATTGTGCAAAATCTAGATATTCTAATGGATAACAGCGAGCAGGATGCATATTCTGTAGGATATACGAGGTCTGCCGCTGTGAGAAGCGGGACTAATGTAAGTTTTTATGGGGTTAATTCTATCGCGGAGGTTAAAGTTTCTGAGAAAAACTTGCATACTAAGGGAGTTGATGGCTCTAAACTTCACGTTTATGGACAATTAAACATAAGTATGTTGCAAGTTGATTCCTACGCCTTTGGTGATGCAGTATTGAATGTTGAAAATAACGGCATTTTAAATATAGTGTCTGCGAGAAGAGGAATAAGTGGCGGCACATCAAATTTCAATGGTAACGCGATTGTGAACATTAAGGCTCCTGAAGCATTCGAATATGGCACATATAACATAAATGGTAAGGCTACGGTGAATGTAAAGGCAGATGCTTTTCTGGTATCATATGACAGTGGTTCTGTGGCAAATCATACAGTCTTAAACATAAATTCAACTGAGGCAAAGACCAATATTAGTGTTAACAGTATATTTCGCAATCCAGGAAATACAACCACATTTAATGCGATTTCCGGTGCGCAAATGAGTGTGAACGGCAAAGTGTATAGGGCAGAGAAAGCTGTAAGCGATAATACTATGAATGGCAACAATATGCCGGACGAGTTTGAAGAAATCCCCGGAGCTGTGGCTGACCCGATACCAAATTTGGATTGGCTCAAAGAGCAGAACGCTAACCGTGATATGGAGTATGATTATCATAATGAGACGAAAGAAAAAGGCCAGCAGTACGGAGAAATAATTGGGCAATATGATTCAATCATTAAAGATGCTTCGTATAAAGGAACGAACTTGCTAAAAGAAGATAAGCTTAACGTGCGGTTTAATGAAAACAGCAGTTCGGATTTAAATGTGGTCGGCAAGGATATGAGTTCTGCAAGTTTGGGATTGGGTACTATCAATTGGGCAAACCAAGGCGATATTGCGCAAAGTTTAAAAGAAATCGCTAATGCGTTGAAGAGCATCCGTGCTTTTACTGCCGAATTAGGGAATAATTATTCAATTATCACCAGCCGCCAGGAATTTACGGAGAACTTAATAAATATTCTGACTGAGGGCGCGGATAAATTAACCTTAGCCGATGAGCCTGAAGAAAGTGCGAATATGTTGGCGCTGCAGACGCGGCAACAATTAGCAGTCAATGCATTGTCTTTAGCCAGTCAATCAGCTCAATCTATATTAAAATTGTTTTAAAATTTAGTGCCTTAACAGTCTTATCGTTCTAGGCATCCACTCTGCCCCCAACTTTGACGATGAGCCCTTTTTAATCAAAATGGCGGATAGGGAGGGATTCGAACCCTCGGTACCCTTTAGAGGTACACACGATTTCCAATCGTGCGCCTTCGACCACTCGGCCACCTATCCGCAAACTGTGCTTAAACTATATTATCAAAATGTTTTTTGCAACAAGTTTTTTGCAAAAATGCAATATTTATATATCAAAGAGGCAATATTTTTTACATAAACGGCCAACCGATGGTTTGCGAGACGATAATTTCATCGGCAGAAAGATTAAGCGTTTGGGCTATTTCGGCTCGGTTAATATAGCCGCGGACAACATTGTTCAGGCCGCGGGATGCGCAATAAAGCCCTACGTTTTGGTATGCTGCTGCGGCATTCATCGGCGAATATTGGGCATCAGAACCGACATAAATTAAGGTTAACGGCGCGTCTTTGACATAATCTTGCAGGGCCAAATACGGAGTAATATCAGCTTTGTTCAGCAAGGTTAAGTTTGCGCCGTCATATTCCCATACGGCATTTTTATAAAAGGCTAATACCCGCAAATCTTGTTTGTTGAGCGCGGTAGGAATCGTTCGTTTGCCGTCATGCGATATGCCCCAAGCGGCATAAAGAATGTCGCTCAGAGTTTGTTCATCAATCTCTTTGGCGCTAAACTCTCTGACTGATTGGCGTTTGCTGATGGCTTCCATAAGCGGAATCCCTCCGGCCTTGTCCGGCTGCGGCAGGTTGAGCTGTTCGGCTTTTGCTGTTGCCGCAAACAAAATGAACAGCGCGGCGGTCAATAAATATTTTTTCATTGGTTGTATCTCCGAATTTTGATGATATATCAGAATAAACATCTTTAGTGAATTGTCCAGCCGAAATTAACCAACCATTAAGGAAAAACGGCTATAATCCGATGTATGAAAAGAGTGCGAAAACTCTTGCAAATCCGCAGATTGTATGCTACAAAACTTTTTACAAAACTATGGATGTCTGAGAATGATAATTGATAGTAATAACAAAAAGCAGAAGAGTATTTTGACAAACAAGTGCTTTTATCAAACTACCGCGCGGATTATGCGCGATTTTGAAGAGCGCGGTTATGCCAACTCGGCCGATGAAACGGCAAAAGTTATTGCTGCGTATCATGATATTGTTAAAAAGAAAACCAAAAACAACTATAACAGCGATTATAACGTTGCGTTCAAACGGATTGACAATGCTATTCAGTCATTGGCTAATCAGGTGTTTTATGACTGTGATAAGAAAAGTTTGGATTATGCCTATCACTCTTTTGAAGAGTTTGATCATATCGGGGCGATAGTTACCCGGCAGAGAGCCAAAAAAGGCGCCCTTTAATTCGGCGCTGATAAATCTCCGTGTACTTCTGTAATATCAAGGTTGCCAAAACGGCGATTATGTTTTACTCATATTGTATTGTTGTAATTATGAGGAATTTTTCTGATGTCTAGAATTTCGCTTATCGGCTGCGGCCGCTGGGGAACATTTTTGGGGTGGTATGCCGCCAATTATTGCGGGTTTGATGTTGATATGTATGATATTCCGACTTCGCCGAATTTTATTGAATTGCGCGACACCCGCAAAAATCCGTATTTGACTCTCTCAGACAATATGGTTTTGCATGATAAACTGGCAGATGTGTTGAAAAACGACACTATCATTATTTCTATCGGATGCCAATATTTCCGCGGTTTGTGCAAAGAACTTGCCGCCTATGATTTGGACGGCAAAACATTCCTGTTGGCTATGAAAGGGCTGGAGGAGCCGGGGGCAACAACTATGCTGGACGTGATGCGCCAGGAGATTAAGCAAAATATCCATATCGGAACTTTGGGCGGGCCGGGCCATGTTCAGGATTATATGAAAGGTGTTCCGTCTTGCGCGGTTATTGACAGCGATGAGGAAGAAACCAAAGACCGTCTGATTAAAATGTTCTCGAGCGAGCTTATCCGTTTTTATTACGGCGCGGATTTGGTCGGCAATCAGATTGGCGCGGCGCTTAAAAATGTTATCGGAATTGCGGCCGGTATTTTGGATGGCTTGGAGTGGTACGGGCTTAAGGGCGCCTTGATGGCCAGAGCGCCGGTCGAGGTCGGCCGCTTTATTAAGCACTTTGGCGGCAACCCGCAAACAGCATACGGATTGGCTCATTTGGGCGATTATGAAGCAACATTGTTCTCTAAACACAGCCACAACCGTATGTTTGGCGAAAAGTTTGCCAAAGGCGAAGATTTCGGAAAATTGGCAGAGGGTGTGCCGACCTTGAAAGCCGTTAAAGAAATTGCGGATAAAGACGGTATTGATATGCCGATTTGCCAGGCTCTGTATAAGGTTGTATATGAAAAGGCAGATATTAAATCTACTATCCGCTCGATGTTTGACCGCTCTTTGAAACAGGAGTTTCAGCAGTAGGTTATCTGTCATTATAACAAAAAAGCCATCTTAACGATGGCTTTTTTATTAATCTTTGTGGCGGAAGGTGATGCGCCCTTTGGTCAAATCATAAGGGGTCATTTCAATATCTACCTTATCGCCAACCATAACGCGAATGCGGAATTTACGCATTTTTCCGGCGGTGTGAGCCAAAATCTCAACACCATTTTCCAGTTTGACGCGGAACATGGCATTGGGGAGTTTTTCTATAACTTCACCGCTAAGCTCCAAAAGTTCTTCTTTGCTCATAAAAAAATCCTTTATTCAACAGTATTTTGAGTATTAATAAACCCAGATTTATTTTTTTGCAACATTTTTTATCGGCGGGAATGATAAGGTAAAGCAGCTGCCGGCTCCAAGCGTGCTGCTGACATTGATTTTTCCGCCGCATTTTTCAACAATCGACTTGGCAATTGCCAGTCCCAAGCCGGTGCCTTTTTTAGAGGTATCGTGCCCGTCGGAGAAGAATGGGTCAAAAATTCGGTTGAGGTTCTCCGGCGCAATACCGATGCCGTTATCAGCAAAGCTGATATTGGTGTGCTTGTTTTTGTCGGTTTTGACGCTGATGGCCAAAATTCCGTTGGAATCCATGGCCTTGAGGGCATTTTGCACGATGTTGATAATTACCATCTTAAAGTCAGCTTCATTGCCTTTGATAAGTATTTCTTCGGTCGGCGGAACAAACTCAATGTTAATGCCTTTGCTTTTGATTTCAAAGTCCAACAGGCCAATGACATCATTAATGCTGTCGGTCACATTAATTTGAGCCGATTGGTTTTGAGCGGCGCGGGTGAGTTTTAATAAACGTTCCGGAATATCTATGCAGTTGATCAACTCATTGTAAATGAGAAGCAGGTTTTTCTTTTCTTCAGAGTTATCAGCTTTGTCGGCATAAAATTTATCCAACAGATGCTCTAAAATCATTCGCAGCGCGCCCAGATGATTCTTTATCTCATGAGCGATAGAGGTAGACAAGAAACCTAGAGAAGAAAGCTTTTGCTGGTGAGAGAAATTTATGTCTTCACTCAAATCGCGGATAGATTCTACAACATATTGTTTTTTGTTATTATACAGCAAAGGTGCTGCATTAATAGACAGGTAGCGCTGCGGAAAAGCGCAAAACTGCTGCACGACTTTTATATTAGATTTATTGTTGCGGAGAATTTCATTGAGCGGACAATGAACGGTCTCGGACGGGCAGGGAGTATTGCTGTTTAGCGAGGCCTCATAACATTTGCGGCAATTTTTTTGCGCGGCTCCAACTTGGCGGTAATAGGCTTTGTTGGCGGCAATAATGTTATAATTTTTATCAATAACCCTGATGCCGTCGGGGATGCTGTCAATAAGCGCTTGTTGGAATGCTTCTTTGTCGCGGATTTCAGAAATTACATTTTGCAGGTTGTCCAACATGGTGTTGAAGATTGTGGTCAAATAGTCCAGCTCATCAATAAATTTTGAATGCCGGTCTTCCGGAATGCGGACAGATAACGTGCCTTTGGAAACCTCGGTTGCAACCGCCGATATTTTGTTAACCGGGTTCAAAATCCATCTTGTAATCAGCAGTCCCAACAAAATAATTGCCAAGACAATTAAGATTGAGCTGATGCCGAAAATTTTCAAACTTTCTTGAATTGTGCGGTAGCGCTGGTCAAAGCTCTCGCTGATTTCGGTAATCTTTTTCTGCTCAGATGCCAGCTGGTTGAGACGTTCTTCTTCGGATTGCAAAATCACAATGTTTTTACGCACGTTTTCATCAATATTAATCTTGGGGTGACTGATGATAATTTGCCGCAATTCCTTAGACATATTGATGTTGCGGTACAAAAGGTCAATATATTGCTGATTGCGTTGGATGCTGTACAGCTGCTCTTCTTGAATCTTGCTGCCGTAAATCAGGTAAAAAGTATAAACAAAAATTATGGAAGTTGCTAAAAACAGCAGCAGAATACTGTAAATGATTTTGCGGTTAAGACTTACAAACATGCCAATATCCTTTTGTATGTTAGCTAATATTTAATAATATTATGCCAAAAATGTTTCTAAATACTAAATGGAACAGAAATATGTTGAAAAAAGAAATAAATTTGACAGAAGTTGAAGATTTGCAGCTATGGAATGATGAAAATTCAGCTTTCATCAAAAAAGACATTTATGACGGCAAGCCCATGTGGCTTATCTATGATGCAACCGGTGAGCGCATAGCTGCCACCGATAATCGGGATTTTGCATTCGTTGTGGCGAGGCAGAATGATTTGGTGCCGTATAGTGTGCATTAGACGAGCTCGTCTAGCGGCGAGATTGTCTAGCGGTTTTCTAGAGCAATTTGTGCAGGACGGCGACATCCTCATTTACCCTTTTGTAAG
>JBNMLW010000046.1:0-6716 GCA_050875025.1 Alphaproteobacteria bacterium | reverse complement strand
TCTTCACATTCTAATACTAACTTTTTTCCTTCTCTTAGCTCTTTTATCTGGATTTTTTCGTTCCCTGTTATATACTTCTCTATAGGCATCAGCAGTCCCTCCATCTTGGTTTTGGCGAACTGATTATAATCCCTTTTTATAATCTTGGATACTGCTTTTGCCCCTTACTTTGACATAGAACCGGCCTGCTTTAATAGCGGGCTTTTATTGTAATTTAACATCTGAATCTTGTTTTTATTCCCGTTTGACAGCACCGGCTTTTTGTGATATTTTCTTGCTGTCTTTAATCTGCCGCAGAGGAATCCTTAATGGAAAAACCGGTTATTAAAAACATCTTTTGGGATGTTGACGGCGTACTAGCCAATTTGAATTTTGCATATTTTAATTTTCTGACCAATCACCCTAATTACAAAGAAGAATACAAAGGTTTAAAATGGGAAGATTTACCCAAAGTTTTGCCGATTGATCCCAAATATGGCGCTCTGGAGCTCAAAACCCACCCGACTAAAGGCGTGGAAATGGATAGAGATTTTTGCCATACACCGGAATTTTTTTGCAACCGCCCGCTATATGACGGCGTTGTGGAAACTTTGCGGGAATTGAATAAGATGGGGTATCGGCAGTTTACGATGTCGGCCACTTTTGATGTTGAAACTAAGAAAAAACTTCTAAACAAACTCTTGGCTGAAGTTACGGATTTTCTGACGATAGAATGCGTGCAGCACGGTAAGTTTATGCACGATACCGCCAAGGAAGATATGCTCAAGAGCTGTTTTGAAAAATATGGCATAAAGGCAGAGGAAACTATTTTGGTTGATGACAGAATCTATAACCAGCATGCGGCTATCAATGTCGGAGCTCATCCGCTGCGGATGCGCTGTGAGTTTACCACCGACTTGCCGGCTGATTTAGCTTGGATTCCGGAAGTAAAATCTGTTCCGGAAGTTAAAGACTGGTTGTTAAAAAATACAATTTTCAAATAAATACGGAGAATCATAATGAGTAGAGTTATTACCTTAATGCCGGTTCGTATGGCAGCCACACGTTTGCCCAACAAGCCTCTATTGGATGTTAATGGCAAAAGCATTATCCAGCGCGTATGCGAAAACGTCAAAGCGGCGATTGACACTGATATTGCCGTTGCCGCCGGTGATCAGGCAATTGTTGACGAGTGCAAAAAATTCGGCGTAACCGCTATTTTGACCGACCCGGCTCTGCCCTCCGGCACCGACCGGATAGCCGCCGCTCTCAAGGTTCTTGACCCGGATGGCAGCAAATATGACATTGTGGTTGATTTTCAGGGCGACAACCTTAATGTTGACCCTAAGGTAAACCTGCCGCTGATAGAGATGATTGAACGCACAAACTGCGATATTGCTACTTGCGGCATGATTATAAAAAATGAGGCTGACAAAACCAATCCGGCGGTAGTAAAAATTATCATGGGAATTAAACCCGGTGAAGATGAAGCCCGCTGCTTATACTTTACCCGCGCTACTGCTCCTTATACCAGAAACCCGGAGAAATGTCCTAATCAGGATTTGTACCACCATATCGGTATTTATGTATTTAAGGCCGCTTCTTTGCACAAAATGGTTGCTTTGCCGCAAGGCGTGTTGGAACAACGCGAATCTTTGGAGCAGCTGCGCGCTCTGGAGAATGGTATGACCATCCGCGCTAAATTAGTCGGCGATATTCGTCTTAATAAAGATGCTCCGGCTGATATTAATACACCGGAAGATTATGAAATTTGCAAAAAATGCATCAAGTAGAGTTTGCAGATTATGAGAAAAGCCGCTGAAAACAGCGGCTTTTTTGATTATTCTCCCGATACTTTGCCATATTGAGGAGAAAGCAATTCCTCTTTGGTGAGCGAAAAGCCGCTCTCTATCCAAGCTTGTTCACGCTCCCTCATTATCTTGCCAACCAAAACATCTTGGATTCCCTGCGCTATCAAATCTTTGCCACGCAACGGAAATTCCGGAACACTCATTGCCTTGATGGCATCATACAAATCCCAAAGGTCCGGCAGCGGCTCTTTGTTCTCGGCTACAATCAGCAAAAGCTCTTCAAGGCAAAATTCTTTGTCAAATTCATAAGCCAGACGCAAGCGCTTTTTCTCATCAAGCAGTTCACCCAAGGTAACGCTTGCTTCTGCCCAGCTGACAAACTTCTGTTTTTCTTTGCGGCTGAAGCGCATCCGTTGTGCCAAATTTTCAGCCAAAGCAACATCCGGACGATACAAAACAAAGAAATAAAGCATAGCTTTGTTTTCCAGCGCGCGCCCGTTGACAATGTTTTTAATAAAAGCCAGATTATCGGCATATTTGGCATCTGGCAAAACATAGCTCAAAATGCCATTTTCCTGCATTATCTTGATGGTAGCGGCGGCGTTTTTGGTCAGCAATAATTTAAAAAATTCCTCGCGAATCCGCTCCATCGGCAAATTTTTGAGGCCTTCGCAATTAGCAGCGCAGGCAGCCAGAGCTTTTTTATCCGGCTCACCAACGCCGAACATGGAATAAAAACGGAAAAAACGCAAAATACGCAAATAATCTTCTTTGATGCGCTGGTTGGCAGATCCGATAAAACGAACAACGCCTTTTTCCAAATCTTCAATACCATTATAATAATCAAAAACATTGCCTTTTTCATCAGCATAGACAGCATTAATGGTCAAGTCGCGGCGGGAAGCATCTTCTTCCCAGTTATCGGTAAACTCAACCTCGGCGTGGCGCCCGTCGGTTTTGACATCTTTGCGCAAAGAAGTGACCTCTACTAACAGAGAATCGTCAACCATAACTCCTACGGTGCCATACTTGATGCCGATCGGCACGGTTTTTAATCCCTCTTCAGCACACGCTTCAACCAACTCGTCAGGCGATAAATCGGTGGCAAAATCCAAATCAGAACCCTCTATGCCTTTGAGGGCATCGCGCACGGCGCCGCCGACAAAACGAACAACGCCGCCGTGACGTGCAACAACTTTGAACAAGCGGAGAACTTTGGAGTTCTTTACCAGTTTGCTGATATCAAGATAATTATCGCGTATCATATTTAATCCTTAAAAATTTTCTTGAAATTAACAGTTTTTATATATTTTTCAATTATTATTATGATAAATTTAACTAAAATTGTGGGTAGTTTGAAATGAAAAAATTTTTGTTTTCTATGGTATTAGCATTGTTGTGCGGCACAGTTTCCGCTTCAGCGGCAACCCCGCAGGTGTTAGGCGAATACGGCGACTGGGTTGCCTATTATTACCGCGACAGCAGCGGCGCCGTATGCTATATGGCATCAACCCCGAAAAAAGATGAGGGCAAATATACCAAACGCGGTGAAATTTATGTATTTGTAACCCGCAGACCGGCAGAAAAATCAACTGATGAAGTCAGCTTTACGGCCGGATATACCTTTAAGAGCGGAGCAAAGTTTGAGGTTAAAATCGGAGCCAAGACTTTTGACAAGATGTTCACCAGCGGCGACAAAGCTTGGGCTACCAGTGAAAAAACCGACAAAGAGATTGTTGAGGCTATGAAACGGGGCAGCCGCATGGTTGTGCATGGAGTTTCGGCCAAAGGCACCAATACCAAAGATACCTATTCTCTCTCGGGATTTTCGGGAGCATATCGAGCAATCTCTAACAAATGCAAGGCCAGATAATGGATAAAATTGAGCTTATCGGCTTGTCAAAAGAAGAACTTGCCGAACAGATAGCAAGAATCGGCGAGAAGCCTTTTCGCGCCAAACAGCTGTGGCAATGGATGTATTTTCGCGGCGAAACCGACTTTGAAAAGATGACTAATCTTTCTAAGGATTTGCGCCAAAAACTGGCAGAAAATTTTACTATCAGCCGCCCGAAAATCATTACCGAACAAATTTCTAAAGACAAAACCCATAAATGGCTGCTGGAGTTTGCCGACGGGCAGCGAATCGAGACGGTATATATTCCTGAAGAAGACCGCGGCGCCGTATGCATATCTACTCAGGTCGGGTGCGCGGTGGGCTGCAAATTCTGCCATACCGGCAGCCAGAAGATTACCCGCAACTTGACGGCCGGAGAAATTGTATCGCAGTTTATGGTGGCCAGAGACGCATACGGAGAATGGCCGTCTCCGGTTAATGAAACTCGTTTTCTTTCTAATATTGTGGTTATGGGCATGGGCGAACCGCTACATAATCCTGACAATGTTTTTAAGGCATTAAAAATTTTGTCTGACGGCGACGGAATCGCTATCTCAAAACGCAAAATTACGCTTTCTTCATCGGGAATCGCACCCAAGATTCCGTTGGTGGCAAGCGAACTGGGATGCAAACTGGCTATCAGCCTGCATGCGCCGACTAATGAGAAGCGCTCGCAGATTATGCCGATTAATGATCGCTATCCGATAGAAGAGGTTTTGACCGGCTGTGTAGAATATCAAAAGCAGATGAGTCCGGGGCGATATGTAACTTTTGAATATCTGATGCTCAAGGATTTTAATGACTCTCCGGAAGATGCCAGAGCCTTGATTGCGCTGATGAAAAAGTTTAAGCTGGGCGCAAAATTTAATCTGATTCCGTTTAACCCCTGGCCGGGTTGCAACTATCAACCCAGCAGCGGCAATAAAGTGCATGCTTTTTCGAAAATATTGGAAGACGCCGGTTATGAGGCTCCGATACGCGTAGCGCGCGGGCAGGATATTTTGGCCGCCTGCGGGCAGCTTAAATCAAAGCACACCGACAATTCGGCAGGCAAATAATCAGAAAGCGTTTTCAATATGCACAATGTGCAGCGGCAGCTTGACCAGCACCGCGTCAAACCTGATATCAAAATCGGCGTACTGTGGATTAAGGGCTAAAAAGCTTTCGGCGGCACGGCGAATCCGCTCTTGTTGTTTGATTGTGATTGCATAGGCGGCGTTTTCAATACTGACACGCTTTTTGACCTCTACAAAAACCAAAGTATGCCCTTTTTGAACAATCAAATCTATCTCTCCGGCGCCGGTGCCGCGGCCGGTAATATAGTTGGCTGCAACTTTGCGCCAGCCTTTGAGCCGAAGATAATTCAGAGCCACATATTCTGCCCAATGTCCGGAATGGTAATTATTCATTTTTGAGCCTGAGCGCCAGTTCATAGACTTCATTTTTGTTGAAACCGTATTTTTCAACCACCGCTTTAACCACAGATTTGAGACTGTTTTGCTGCAGTTCGGTTCGCAACACTTGTTCCATATCGACTTCAGGCTCAATCTGCTCCGGCGGGGCAACCATCAGCACCATTTCTCCCTTAGGTTCATTGGCGGTAAAGTACTCTATCAGTTCTTGAGCCGTGCCGTTGCGGCATTCTTCATAAATCTTGGTAATCTCCCGGGCAACGGCGATTTCGCGCCTGCCAAATTCTTCAGCCGCGGCAGCCAAAGTTTTGACTATGCGATTAGCGGTTTCATAAAAAACTAAAGTTGTATCAATGTTCTTCAGGCGGCTGAACATATCACGGCGGGCTTTGTCTTTGTTGGGAATAAATCCGGCAAACATAAAACTGTTGGTCGGCAAACCGGAGAGCTGCAAGGCGCATATCAGAGCACAGGCGCCGGGAACGGCAAACACGGCTATGCCCTCCTCTCGACAACGGTGGATAAGCTTGTAGCCGGGGTCAGAAATCAATGGGCTGCCGGCATCGCTTACCTGAGCAATAATTTTGCCGGATTTGGCCAATTCAACCAGTTTTTCGGTTTGCTCTGCCTCATTATGATCTTCCAGCCGAATAAACTCTTTATGCGCTGAAAGGCCGAGCAAAGCAAAAAGCTTTTTGGTAACTCTGGTGTCTTCGCAGGCAATGATGTCTGCCGTCTGCAAAACTTCTTTGGCCCGCTCTGAAATATCGCCTAAATTGCCGATTGGAGTAGCAACAACGTAAATTCCGCTTTTCAAGAATCCCTCTCTTTACATTGGATAATTTTTCTATTACAAATTAAGGAGATTGTTTTATATTTTGGGATAAAATGCAAGTGTTTAAAAAAATCAGTTTATTTGCCGTGTGTTTTTGTCTGGCCGCATGCTCAACATCGCCTAAGGCACCGGTTATTGACCGCGGAGGCATTCAGGATTTTAATACCGACGTGAGCGAAATCAATATCTCCGATACCGCCGGTTTCAGAGTTGGTATGCTTCTGCCGCTTTCCGGCGCCGCCGCCAAACACGGACAAGGACTGAAAAATGCCTCAATGATTGCTCTGGAAGATATCGGCAATTCTAAAATGATTTTGCAATATTATGATACCAAGAGCACACCGGAGGGCGCTCGTATTGCGGCAGAAAACGCTATCCGCCAAAAAGCCGACCTGATTGTCGGCCCCTTAATGAGCACAGAAGTTCAGGCAATTGCGGGAGAGACAATTTATCAGGGCGTGCCGGTTATTGCCTTTTCTACCGCGCAAGAAGTGCTGCAGCCGACGGTCTATACCATGGGGCTGCTGGTTGAAGAACAGGTTAACCGGATTGTGACATACGCCGCACAAAAAGGGCGCCAGCGCCTGGCGTTGCTGATTCCTGACAACTCGACCGGCACGGCTGTTGCCAAAGCCGCCGTAAAATCTGCCCAAAAGAATGGCATTGAAGTTACGGCAATCGGCTACTATAAGCCCGATAGCTCTGATTTTTCGGGCATTATTAAAGAAATGACCAATTATAACCGCCGCCATGCTGAAGTTGTGCGGCAGCGGGCAGATTTGACC
>JBNMLW010000045.1:0-6724 GCA_050875025.1 Alphaproteobacteria bacterium | reverse complement strand
CCTCTATCCTCCTCAATCTCCAAGAAAGCTGACTGGCGTGCGTATATGATAAGATTTCAGGACGGCGGAAACGGAGTGTACAAAGTAGTACATGAGTATTCCGCCGTTCCGCAAAATCTGTATCAGATACCAGCCAGGCAGCTTGTCTAGTACATGGTTGACAGAATAGTCTTCAACCTATCAATCTCTTCCAAAGCTCTTCCGGTACCTTTAACAACACAAGCCAGAGGATCTTCGGCAATGGAAACCGGCAAACCGGTGGCATTGCGCAAAACCTGATCCAGATTAGCCAACATTGCGCCGCCGCCGGTCAGAACAATACCTTTATCAACGATATCAGCGGCCAATTCCGGCGCGGTGTATTCCAAAGCTACTTTTACAGCCTCTACAATCTGGGCAACCGGCTCAGCCAAGCTCTCGGCAACCTGACGCTCAGAAATGACTATCTCTTTGGGCACGCCGTTCATCAAATCACGACCTTTAATTTCAAAAGTGCGGCCGTCGCCTTTTTCGGGAACACAGGCGGAACCGATTTCTTTTTTGATTCTCTCGGCGCTACCTTCACCAACCAACAGATTGTGATTGCGGCGGATATAGGAGATAATGGCAGCATCCATTTTATCGCCGCCGACGCGAACAGAACGCGCATAGACAATACCGCCCAAAGACAATACCGCAACTTCGGTAGTACCACCGCCAATATCAACCACCATAGAACCGGTAGGCTCGGTAACCGGCAAATCAGCGCCGATAGCAGCAGCCATCGGCTCTTCAATCAACCATACCTTGCGGGCACCGGCAGCCTCAGCCGATTCCTGAATAGCTCTACGCTCTACGGCTGTAGAACCTGAAGGCACGCAAACAATAACCATCGGGGAGGCAAAAGTACGGCGATTGTGAACTTTGCGGATAAAATACTTAATCATTTCCTCGGCGATTTCAAAATCTGCAATCACGCCGTCGCGCAGCGGGCGGATGGCATGAATATTGCCGGGAGTACGCCCCAACATCTGTTTTGCTTCATTACCGACAGCCAGCACCTGTTTTTTGCCGCGATATTCTTCGATAGCCACCACTGACGGCTCATTGAGGACAATACCTTTACCCTTAACATACACCAGAGTATTGGCAGTTCCAAGGTCAATTGCCATATCGGCAGACAGCCACCCCATAAATTTTGACAACATTAATTTATCTCCGTTTTTTTACTGATATTAATTGATTTTTATAACGATATAGCGCTCTGTGCAACAACAATTTATCTTGTTAACATCAAAAAATATTATTATTTAAAACAGCTATTGATTTCCACCGCTGCCGCAAGTTTATTTCTAAACCATGTCCGTTGTCTTTTGGCATATTGCCTGGTATGGAGTTTGGCAAGGTTTACGGCCTCTTCCAAGGTTGTTGCCCCGTGCAGATATCCCAAAAGTTCCGGCACGCCCAACATCTTCATTGCCGGCAGATTTTCCGGCAGGTTCAGGCTGTCCAGATATTGGGCTTCATGCAAAGCGCCGGCGGACATCATCTTATCAAAGCGCAGATAGCAGCGATTATCCAATTCTTCGGTCGGCGGGATAATTTTGATAACCTTAAATTCGGCCTCGGATAAATGTTTAATCATCGGAAGCTGATACCATTCGGCAATTGATTTTCCGGTCTGCATAAAGATTTCCGCCGCCCGTTTGGTTCTGGTAGTATCAGCCGGATTAAGCATCTGTGCTGCGGCTTTATCGTTTTGCTGCAGCCAGCCGTAAACATCGGACAACTGCTGCACCTTTTGCCGGATATCCGCTTGAGGCTCCGGAATTGGCGTTGTCCCGTTTATCAGATTATCAATATACATGCCGGTACCGCCCGCCACTACCGGCAATTTTCCGCGGTTCCAAACTTCTTTTATGGTTGTCACCGCCAGCTTCAGCCACTCTACCACTGTACCATTTTTGTCGGGCGGATATATTTCATATAAATGGTGAGGAACAATCTGTTTTTCTTCGGCGGTCGGAGCGGCAGAAATTATCGGAGTCCCGGCATATACCTGCATTGAATCCGCATTAATAATTTCGCCATTGTACCGTTTGGCAATATCCAATGCCAAAGCAGATTTACCCGAAGCTGTCGGCCCGGCAATGATGATAACGGAATTAGATTTTAGGTCATTTAATTCGAGCATATTCTACCTTTTTAGTTAAACACTTTTGACCTGAGCAAATCGCTTTAGATGAGCCATTACATACCCCCAAGAAAGGCTGGAGAATGGTTTAGATAAAGTGATTTGAAAGGCAAAAGTACCGCAGCGTACACAGAAGTACGTGAGGACACTTTTGACCTGAACAAATCGCTTTAGATGAACCATTACATATCCCCAAGAAAGGCTGGAGAATGGTTTAGATAAAGTGGTTTGAAAGGCAAAAGTACCGCAGCGTACATGGAAGTACGTGAGGACACTTTTGACCTGAACAAATCGCTTTAGATGAACCATTATACAGTCTTTCTCCGGCGGCATGAGGCGGAGTTAACCAACATCTCGCACAAATCCGGATATGAAAAACCGGCATACTTAGCTTGTTCCGGCACTAATGAAAGCGGGGTCATTCCTGGATGAGTATTGATTTCCAAAAATACCGGCCCGTCTTGCTCGTTGTAGCGGACATCTATTCGCGAAACAGAACGGCACCCTAACTTGCGGTGCAGTTTTTCTGCCCAGCGCTTGCATTTTTCGGCTACTTCCTCGGGAATTTCCGCCGGTAATATATGTTTGGTTACACCGTCTGTGTATTTGGCTTTATAATTATAAAATTCCACTGACGGCCTGATTTCCGTAACCACATAGGCTTTGCCGTTTATACAGCCGATAGTCAGCTCTTTGCCGGCAATATATTTTTCCACCAAAACTTCCGTATTTTCATCGTCATAATGAACCTGCTCCAAGTCCTTTTCGTTGGTGATGATATAGACGCCGCAGCTGGAACCGTCGCTAACCGGTTTAATCACGTATGGCATACTAACCATCGTGCCTTTTTCTCTAAAGTCCTTAACTTTCAATTTCTCGCTCAAAGCAACTTTAATCCCGCAAGACTGCGCCATATATTTGGTCAAATCCTTATCCATACCAAGCATTGACGCCCGCAGTCCGGAATGAGTATAAGGAACCTGCAGCATATCCAACAGGCCTTGAATCTCTCCGTCTTCACCCCAATTTCCGTGCAAAGCATTAAACACCACATCAGGTTTTTCGGCTTTTATAGCTTCAACCAATTTCCAGCCGTCAGTAAGGTCATGCTCCACAACCTCAAAATTCTTTTGGCGCAAAGCCTCGGCAATACACCTGCCGCTGGTCAGGCTGACATCTCTTTCATGAGAAAATCCACCCATAACCACCAAAACCTTTTTAGACATTTTTTAAATCCTTTAAATTATAATTTTTTATGCTATTGTAACGGCAAAGTTTAAAGAAAGAATAAAAGCAATGAAAAAATTTGTACTGTTTTTGCTGTTGGGGCTTGCTTTTGCAGCGCCTGCCCGCTCGGCAACCGTCGAACATGAATTTACGGTGATTATCGGACCGTTTGATGCCAGCCGCACCGCCTTCAGCTACAGTCTGGACAAAGATTCCTATAAAATTGAATCTACCGTGCGCACTGCCGGAATGTTTGACTCGCTGTACCCGTTCCGCGCCGATTATATGACCTCCGGCGGCATCAAAGGCGGAAAACTGCAAACCCAGCACTATTATTACCGCTCCAAAAGCCGTTTTAACCGCCGCAGCAAAGAACTGGTTTATAATGAAAAAGGCGTGCCGGTTTACCGCGTCAGCTCCAAAAACGACAAAGAGAAAAAAGTTGCTATTGAGGAAAACCCCGACAACGCCGGAACTACCGACCTGCAAACCGTATTTGCCGCTCTTTCCAAACAATATAATGATGTCAAATTCTGCGATTCCCGCATGCAGGTTTTTGACGGCAAACGCCGCTTTGACGTCATTATCAAAGATGAGGGCAAAGAGGAACTTTCCGCCAACCAGTACAGTTCTCTCCTCGGCACAGCTGCCAAATGCTCTATGTATATTGATAAATTGAACTCCAAAGATGACGATATGCTTTGGGAGCTGACCTCGGAGCGCCCGATTTATTTTTGGATATTAGAACAACATGGGCACCCGTTTATTGCCAGAGTTACGGTTGAAAACACTCCTCTCGGCAGACTGGATGCCTATACTTCAAAAGTCACAGTAAAGGAATAAGAAATGTTAACCAAAGCCGAATTGCTGCTGCCGGCCGGATCACTGGTAAAGCTGAAAACTGCCATTCTTTACGGAGCCGATGCCGTATACGCCGGAACCCCGGATATGTGTCTGCGGGCGCAAAGCAAATTTACGCTTGAAGAACTGCAGGAAGGGATTGAATTTGTCCATGCCCGCGGCAAAAAAATTTATCTTACGCTCAACCTGTTTATGCATAACCGCGATGTTGAGAAGCTGCCGACTTTTGTAGACACCCTGCGCCAGCTCAAACCGGACGGAGTTCTGATTGCCGATCCCGGAGTTTTTCAGTATGTTAAAGACCATGCTCCGGAGCTGAATCTGTTTGTTTCCACCCAAGCCAATATCTGCTCGGCTCAGGCAGTCAAATTCTGGCAGGCGCAAGGAGCCAAACTTTGCGTGCTTGGCAGAGAAGTCACTTTTGAAGAAATGAAGCAAATCCGCGAGCAATGTCCGGATATTTTGCTGGAGTGCTTTATGCACGGCGCCATGTGCATGTCTTATTCCGGACGCTGCCTGATTTCCAACTATCTGGCCGACCGCAGCGCTAACCAGGGCAAATGCGCGCATTGCTGCCGCTGGCACTACAAACTGCATATCCGCCTCAAAGACGGCACCATTAAAGATATTGAAATTAATGACGACAACAAAAACAACTTTGATTTTGCGGTTGAAGAAGACTTCCGCCCCGGCGAATATTATGAGATTGTTGAAGACGAGCACGGCGGCTATATGCTCAACTCCAAAGATATGTGCCTATTGCCGCGCCTGCCGGATTTATTGAGCATCGGTATGGATTCGCTCAAAGTTGAAGGCCGCAACAAAACCGAATACTATGCGGCGATTGTAGCCCGCACCTACCGCCAAGCGATTGATGATTGGTATCAGGATCCGCAGAACTGGAACGCTGATAAATATATGGATGATTTATACACTTTGCAAAACCGCGGTTATTGTTTGGGCTTCCACGACGGCAAACTAACTAATATCAGCCAAAACTACGAATACACCCGCACGCTTGGCGATTGGCTGTTTGCCGGCTCGATTGTTGAATGGCAGGGTGATGATGCTATTTTTGAGATCCGCAACTATATCAACAGCGGCGAATTTATAGAATTTTTAATTCCGGACGGTTTGGATAATCTGCGCCTCACGCTGACTGAGTTTGAAGACGCTTCCAGCGGAGAAGTTACTCCGCGGGTATCTGCCGGCGAAGGCAAAAAAATCCGTCTCCGCCCGCAGGTTTGGAACCGCCCGATAGCCGAGGTTAAAAAACTGCTGCCGCAATATGTCATTGCCCGCAAACCAGCTCCGCTGCAAGGTGAACAGCGCGAAATGCTTGACCGCAAAAAACACGAATTTGAGCTTTTGCAACAAAAGGCTACCAACTAGCCTCAGACTTTTTCAAAATCTCTAAAGTCTTTTCGCCCAAAGCGGTAATCCGGCGCAAGTCAGTATTATCGCTTTTGTTTTTATAAATTGCCGTCAGCTGGTTTATAATGCCCAAAATCTTGTGGCACTTATCTATTGTGTGCAGTTTTTCTTTGCTTACGGCATCAAGCATTTGTTCAAGCACATGGGCTTTTTGCTTATCATTGGCCGAAATCGCCAGCGCTTTTTCCAAATACAATGCCGCGGCAGCCGGCATCTCCTTATGCAGATATGCGCCGGCAATATGGTTATATGCCCAATACAGCAGCATATCGCGCTTGGTACTGCGCTCTGCCCGACAAGCCTTATTGCCGGAACAAAAACTCACCACCTGGTCATAAGCAGATATCATCTCATCAATATTTTTGCTTTCCGCTACCCGATCATTAGCCAAACGAAAAGCATGCATAATATTTTGCGGTTGCTCCTGCATAACGGCGGCCTCAATTCTTGTCAGAATATCCGGTTTTGCAGCTTTGGCTGATTTCTCCGCCGGTTTTCAAACAATAGTCTTCCCGCACTAAATCATATTTGACGTGCACCGGACAATCCTCGCACAAACAGCCTTTGTCTTCTTCTATGCAATTGCTTTTTTCAAAAGCGCAAAACATGCCTTCAAAATGCTCGACGTTATCCAAATCTTCGCTTAATTTCAACAGATTAAGCGGATAGTTTTTGATTTTGCAGCCCATAGTATAAGAAGGGCAGTCGCGGCAGCGGCATTCTTTCAGATTTTCTTTGGTTCTCTCTACTTGCATGTTGTTTCTCCTTGGTTATTGTTTCCAAGAAATAAACATTAAAAATCCAAAAACAACATAGCGCTTTTGTTATATTTGAGCATATAATCAAGAAAAGTATTGAACAATCCCCCTCAACCACTCCTAACTGTCATTCCCCAGCTTGACATATTTGGTGTCTTTGCGAGGCGAACGCCAGTGAACCGAAGCAATCAATCTTTATCTTAAAATCAAAATGGCTTGTTTCAATTTTCTCCTAACTGTCATTACCCAGCTTGACTGGGTAATCCAGGTG